>JAGQUE010000416.1 GCA_020438665.1 Nocardioidaceae bacterium
TGGGCCACCCGCTGGGTGCCACCGGGGCGATCATCCTCGGCACCCTCGTCGACGAGCTCGAACGGCGCGACCTGCGCCGTGGCCTCGCCACGCTCTGCGTCGGCGGCGGCATGGGCATCGCCACCATCGTCGAGCGCGTCTGAGGAGACAGCACCGTCATGACCACCACCGACACCGGGTCCGCCGTCCGCTACGACCGCGACGCCGACGGCATCGTCACCCTCACCCTCGACGACCCCACCGCCAGTGCCAACACCATGAACGAGCTCTATGTCGGCTCGATGGCTGCCGCGGTGCAGCGCCTCTATGACGAGGTCGACGACGTCACCGGCGTCGTTGTCGCCAGCGCCAAGAAGACCTTCTTCGCCGGCGGCAACCTCACGATGATGGTGCAGGCCGGTCCTGGTGACGCCCAGGCCATCTTCGGGATGGGCGAGGCCATCAAGGCCTCGCTGCGTCGCCTCGAGACCTTCCCCCGTCCCGTCGTGGCCGCGATCAACGGAGCGGCGCTCGGCGGTGGGTTCGAGATCTGCCTCGCGTGCAACCACCGCATCGTCGTCGACGACCCCCGCGCCGAGATCGGTCTGCCCGAGTCGTCGCTGGGCCTGCTGCCCGGCGGCGGTGGGGTCACCCGCATCGTGCGGATGCTGGGGCTCCAGTCGGGGCTGATGGACGTCCTGCTGCCCGGAACGCGGTTCAAGCCGGCCCAGGCCAAGGACAAGGGTCTGGTCGACGACCTCGTCGCGACCCGGGACGAGCTGGTCCCCGCCGCCAAGGCGTGGATCCGCGAGCACCGCGAGGATGCCGAGGCCGCGGCCAACCCGTGGGACCGGTCCGGCTTCCGCCTCCCGGGTGGTGCCCCGTCCAACCCCAAGCTGGCCGCCTTCCTGCCGGCGTTCCCCGCTCTCCTGCGCAAGCAGCTCAAGGGCGCCGACTACCCCGCCCAGAGGGCGATCATGTCCGCGGCCGTCGAGGGTGCCCAGGTCGACTTCGACACCGCCTCGCGGATCGAGTCGCGCTATCTGACCAGCCTCATCACCGGTCAGAACTCCAAGAACATGATCCAGGCGTTCTTCTTCGACCTCCAGGCGATCTCGTCAGGGTCGCTGCGACCGCAGGGCGTGCCGCCCTACCGCGCCACCAAGGTCGGCGTTCTCGGCGCCGGCATGATGGGCGCCGGCATCGCCTATTCCTGCGCCCGGGCCGGGATGGAGGTCGTGCTCAAGGACGTCTCGGCCGACAGCGCCGCCAAGGGCAAGGCCTACTCCGAAGGGCTGCTCGACAAGGCGATCGCCCGCGGCCGCTCGACCGAGGACACGAAGGCCGAGCTCCTCGGCCGGATCACCCCCACCACAGACCCCGCCGACCTGGCCGGCTGCGACCTGGTCATCGAGGCGGTCTTCGAGGACCCGGCGCTCAAGAAGCAGGTGTTCGCCGAGGTCCTGCCCCACGTCAACGCCGACGCACTGCTCTGCTCCAACACCTCGACGCTGCCGATCACCGAGCTCGCGGGGGGTGTCGACCGGCCGGCCGACTTCATCGGGCTGCACTTCTTCAGCCCGGTCGACAAGATGCCGCTCGTCGAGATCATCACCGGGGCCGAGACCTCCGACGTGGCGCTCGCCAGGGCCTATGACGTCGTCCAGCAGATCAAGAAGACCCCGATCGTGGTCAATGACTCCCG
>JAGQUE010000417.1:0-497 GCA_020438665.1 Nocardioidaceae bacterium
ACGGTCGCGAAGGTCGACTCGATCGGGTTGGTGGTGCGCAGGTGGATCCTGTGCTCCGCGGGGTAGTCGTAGAACGCGAGCAACACGTCGAGTCGTCGGTGATCTTTCCAACGGCCTTGGGGAACTTGGCGCGGAACTCGGCCCGCGAACGCCTTCGCCGCGGCCTGGGCGTGGGTCTTGTCCTCGGCGTTGTAGATCTCCGCCAGCGCGGCCTTCGCGCCCGGGTGCGCCGACTATGGCAGGGCCGAGAGGACGATGCCGAGCTCGTGCCACCAGCAGCGCTGCTCTTTGGTGTCGGGGAACACCTCGCGCAACGCCTTCCAGAACCCCAACGCCCCGTCACCGACCACGAGTGTCGGGGCGTGCATCCCGCGGCGCCTTCAGTCACGCAGCAGGTCAGCCCACGACTCCGAGGACTAGCGGAACCCGTCGGAGATCGCGGCCAGTTCCTTGGCGCCGTCGACGCGGACCCCGATCATCACCAGCAGGCACAGCTT
>JAGQUE010000417.1:540-1674 GCA_020438665.1 Nocardioidaceae bacterium
AGGTACACGTAGTCGCTGTCCTTCAACGACCGCTTCCCGAACGCTGCGGCGTCGTTTTACGACTGCTTCGGTCGAGCCGGCCCGCGAGGACCGCAGCAAGGAGCTCGACCGGGTCGCCCACCGCGAACTGGCGGAGGTGTTCGACTCCTACCTCGCCGACTCAAGCCCATGGGTGGCCGTCATCAGCGGCTGAGGAGCCTACTTTCTGCGCCGGTCACGACCGCGCCGAGCTCGGCTGGGTGAACACCCTCACCACTCCGCCGAGCGGGGTCGGTGGGCTCACCGCACGCCGGGATCTGGACAAGCCCGCGATCGCGGCCGTGTCCGGCGCCGTATTGGTCGGCGGACTCGAGCTCACGCTCGCCTGCCACCTCGGTGTGGCGGCCGATGACGCCCAGTTCGCCGTGACCCAACCCTCCCGCAGCCTGGTGCCCGAGCATGGCGGCCCGCAGCGGCTGCTTGCTTTGGTGGGAGAACGGCTCGCCACCGCGATGCTGCTCACCGGCCGCAGGCTCGACGCGGCCCAGGCACTCGCGGCCGGGCTGGTCAACCGGGTCGTCCCGGCCGGCGAGCACGTCACGGCCGCGCTCGCGCTGGCAGAGGAGGTGCTCGCCTCGTCCCCGACGAGCGTCCGGGCGCTGCTTCGTCTGCGCTTCGGGGACGTGCGGGGTCTCGACGAGGTGACGTTCTCCGAGGACCTTCTGATCGGCCTGGCTGCCGAGGGCGACGGCACCGCGCCCGCCTGGACCAACACCTGATCTCCGGTGGCCCTCGAACACATCCGGGCGCGGCGGGAGGTTGCGGCGGGCCCTTGCACGCTGCCAGAGTGTCGAGCTCAAGAGCGGTCACCGTGACGGTCCATCGTCAGCCGGCGGCTAGGCCATGCGGATCGGGGGGGAGTGTCGTGCTCGGTCGTTGCAGGAGGACGGGGCTACGTCTTGGTGTGTGCTCGGCGGCCGTCATGGCACTGGCCTGGGCAACCCAGGTGGGGTTGGAAGGGACAGCGGTCGCTGCCGATGGCGTGATCGTCCGCACGCTCAACGCTGAGGGGTACTCCTGCAGCGTGGGCACCGGGATCGCATTCGACGGGGTCAACTTGCTGCTGTCATGCAACGACGACAACACCATCACCGC
>JAGQUE010000418.1:0-2334 GCA_020438665.1 Nocardioidaceae bacterium
CCGCCGCGGAGGTCAGTCTCAAGCTCTCAGCCCTGGGGCAGTACCTTCCGAAGGACGGCGACGCCATCGCCTTCGACCTGGCGAGTGTGATCTGCATGGCTGGCGAGCGCGGTGGCACGTCGGTCACCCTCGACATGGAGGACCACACGACGACCGACTCGACGCTGGCGATCCTCCACGAGCTGCGCAAGGACTACCCCGAGACGGGCGCCGTCCTCCAGTCCTACCTCCACCGCTCCGAGGCGGACTGCCGCGCGCTGGCCTATGAGGGCTCGCGGATCAGGCTCTGCAAGGGGGCCTACGCCGAGCCGCCGGACGTGGCCTTCCAGCCCAAGGTCGACGTCGACCGATCCTTCGTGCGCTGCCTCAAGGCGCTGCTGGGCGGACAGGGCTATCCCATGGTCGCGACCCACGACCCGCGCCTGGTCGACATCACCTCGTCGCTGGCCAGCCGCTACGGCCGTGCGCAGGGTACCTATGAGTTCCAGATGCTCTTCGGCGTGCGGCCCGAGGAGCAGCGTCGGCTGGCCGAAAGCGGCGAGACGGTGCGCGTCTATGTCCCGTATGGTCGCGAGTGGTACGGCTATCTCATGCGCCGCCTGGCCGAGCGTCCGCAGAACCTGTCGTTCTTCCTCAAGTCGCTGATCTCCAAGAAGTAAGAAGTAGGGTCCCGCCATGAGCCAGCCCACCACGACCACGCCCGCGCGGCAGACCGCCATCATCGGCGCCGGCGTGATGGGAGAGACCCTGCTGTCGGGTCTGGTCCGCGCGGGTCGTCGCGTCGACCAGCTGATGGTGGGGGAGAAGCGGGCCGAACGCGCCCAGGAGCTGGTCGAGCGCTACGGCGTCGCGGTCGTCTCCAACAAGGAGGCCGCCCGCAAGGCCGACACGGTCGCCCTGGTGGTCAAGCCGCAGGACATGGCCGACGTGCTCGAGGAGATCGCCCCCGAGCTGCGGCCGGGCCAGCTGGTGGTCTCCCTGGCGGCGGGCATCACCACGGCCTTCATCGAGTCGCGCGTGCCCGAGGGCGTCGCCGTCGTACGCGTGATGCCCAACACCCCGGCGCTCGTCGACGAGGGCATGGCCGCGATCTCGCCCGGCTCCCACTGCGACGAGTCCCACCTCGAGGAGGCCGAGGCCCTGATGGGCTCCACCGGCCGGGTGATCCGCATCCCCGAGCGCCAGCAGGATGCCGTCACCGCGATCAGCGGCTCGGGCCCGGCCTATCTGTTCTTCGTGGTGGAGTCGATGATCGAGGCTGGCGTCCACCTCGGCCTGCCGCGCGCCACGGCCACCGAGCTCGTCGTCCAGACGGTCGTCGGCTCGGCCAAGATGCTGCGCGAGACCGGCACCCATCCGGTCGTGCTGCGCGAGCAGGTCACGTCCCCGGGCGGCACCACCGCGTCGGCGCTGCGTGAGCTGGAGATCCACAAGGTCCGTGCGGCGTTCCTCGCCGCCATGGAGGCGGCGCGCAACCGGTCCCGCGAGCTGGCCGAGGGGTCCTGATGCGCCCCACGGCGGTCGTCACCGGCGCCAGCAGCGGCATCGGGGCGGCGACGGTCCGCGCCCTGGCGGCGGCTGGTTTCGACACCGTGTCCGCAGCGCGCCGGGTCGACCGGTGTGAGGCGCTCGCCGCCGAGGTGGGCGGCCGCGCGGCCGCGCTCGATGTCACCGACGACGCGTCGGTGGCGGCCTTCGCGGCCGGCCTCGACCGGGTCGACCTCGTGGTCCACAGCGCCGGCGGCGCTCTCGGGCTGGACCGGGTGGAGGACGCCGACCTCGACCAGTGGCGGTGGATGTTCGAGGCCAACGTGCTCGGCGTCGTACGCGTCACCAACGCCCTGCTGCCCCGACTGCGCGAGTCCCCGACCGGCCACATCGTCGTGATCGGGTCGATCGCGGGCTTCGAGGTCTATCCCGGCGGGGCCGGCTACACCGCCGCCAAGCATGCCGTCAACGCGCTGTGCCGCACCCTCCGGCTCGAGCTCAACGGTGAGCCCGTCCGCATCACCGAGATCGCGCCCGGCATGGTGGAGACGGAGTTCTCCGAGGTCCGGTTCGGCGGCGACACCGAGCGGGCCGGCCAGGTCTATCGCGGTCTCACTCCGCTGACCGCGGACGATGTCGCCGAGGTGGTCGCCTTCGCGGCCACCCGTCCGGCCCACGTCGACATCGACCAGGTCGTCCTCCGCCCCGTCGCCCAGGCCACCGCGATGATCGCCCACCGGGAGGCGTGACCCCGCCCGGTCGATGCTGGTGCGGCGGTTGCCGTCGTGACGGTTCACCAAGGTAGGTAGGTCAACCCGCACTTACCTCGGTGAACTCCGCACGGTA
>JAGQUE010000418.1:2378-5790 GCA_020438665.1 Nocardioidaceae bacterium
GGGGAGTCACAGCCCCATAGCGGACCGGGCTGCGGAGAGGACAGGGGCGGTGACCTCGCGGCAGCGGTCGGCGCCGCGGGCATAGACGTCGGTGACGTACGCCGGGTCGTCGGCCAGGGCCGCATAGCGCTGCTGTACGGGCGCGAGGGTCGCGACCACCGCGTCGGCGACCGCCGCCTTGAGGGCGCCGTACGTCGTCAGGCCCGCCGCGGCCCCGGGGCCGGCGCAAGCCGCCAGGATCTCCAGCAGGTTGGTGACACCAGGCTTGAGGTCGCGGTCCGGGCGGACCGCGTCGGGTCCGGTGTCGGAGTCGGTGACGGCACGCGCGATCTTGCGGCGTACGACGTCGGGCGGGTCGAGCAGATAGACGATGCCGCTGCCGTCCGCGTGGGACTTGCCCATCTTGTGGTCCGGGCGGGCCAGGTCCATGACCCGCGCACCGACCGGGGGTGTCACGATCTCGGGCACCGTGAAGACCGGCCCATAGGTGTTGTTGAACCGGACCGCGAGGTCGCGGGTGAGCTCCACGTGCTGACGCTGGTCGTCACCGACGGGGACCTGCTCGGGCCGATAGAGCAGGATGTCGGCGGCCATCAGCACGGGATAGGTGAAGAGTGAGGCGCGAGCGCCGTCCCGCCCCCGGCCCTTCTCCTTGAACTGGATCATCCGGTTGAGCTCCCCCGTCGAGGCCGTGCACTCCAGCAGGTAGGCAAGCTCGGCGTGGGGCGGCACGTGGCTCTGCACGAACAGCGTGCTCTGCTCGAGCCCCGCCGCGAGCAGGAGCGTCGCGGTCTCGGCGACCAGCGACCGCAGTTGCGCCGGGTCGTGGGTCACGGTCAGGGCGTGCAGGTCCGCGACGCCATAGAAGCAGTCGGCCTCGGCCTGGGCCGCCGCCATCGGGCGCAGCGCCCCGAGCAGGTTGCCGAGCGTCAGGTGGCCGGTCGGCTTGAGGAGGGAGAGGTTGCGGTGGACGGACATAGGTGCTCCTGGTGGGTTCGAGCCCACGGGCACCCCGCAGTCGCCCTCGGGGAGGAACGACGTCGGCCGCCCGCAGGCGGCCGTGGATGGGTGTGCTGGAACGGTGGGCCGCCGTCAGGCGGGCCACCACAGGGAGACGAAGGAGGTCGTCGGCACGGCACCAGCCTAGGGCCTCTTGCCCCCGGGAGGCTAATGACTTAATGTATTAAGTGATTAAGACAAACGGGGAGGGACGGCATGTTGGCGATCGGGTCGGCCGAGCTGGCCATCATCCTGGTGATGATCGTGGGGGCCACTGGGCTGCCACTCGTGATCGTGGCGATCGTCCGGACGACGACCGCGGGAGCGGGCGACGCCGGTCAGCCCGAGGCGGTGGTAGCCGTTGCGCGGCGAGGGCGGATGGCGTCGGTCGCCGCAGCCCTGGGCTATCTGGTCGGGATGGTCGTGCTTGTCGCGATGGCCCTCGGCAGCCACCGCGTCGGCCTGCTGGCGGGGGCACCGCTGCTGGCAGCCGCCACCGGGCTCGTGGTGCTGCTGGTGGCCGGCCGCGCAGCCGCGCGCGAGAACACCGGAACGCGACGTACGGCGGTGCTCAACGCCCGCACCCCCGAGCTGATCGTCAAGACCGGGTGGCACCTTCTGCTCCTCGTCGTCGCCGTGGCGCTCGTCGTGAGCCAGCTCGTCCTCCAGGTGGGGCGGCGAGCGGACAGCGAGCTCCTCGCCGACCTTCCTCTCGCAGCACAGGTGCTCGGCCTGGGCCTGGTGGTCGTGCTGTGGGCGCTCCTGTCGCGCGCCGCGGTGCTCCGCCCGACCCTGGCCGAGGCGGACGTCGCCGTCGACAACGCCCTGCGGCGGTCCGACGCCGCCCGCGCGACCCGGCTTGCCGCGATCGGGATGATGCAGACCCTGGGCTTCGACCTGCTGGTGATCGCGGCCCTGGCCGACGGGCACGGTGCTGGTCGTGCCGGAGCGGGAGCGCTCGGCGCCCTGCTGGTCGTGGCCGGGCCCTGGCTGCTCGCGGTCCCCTCGGCGCGCCTGCCCCGGGCCAGCGTCCCGTCCTGGCCGTCGCAGCAGGTGGCATGAGCCCCACGGTCACGGTCGACACCCTTGCGGCGACGCCGCCCTATGAGCAGGTGCGCTCCCAGCTCGCCGGGCTGATCCGCACGGGTGTGCTCCGACCCGGCGAGCGCCTCCCCGTCGTCCGCGTCCTGGCCGCCGACCTCGGCGTCGCCACCAACACCATCGCAAGGGCCTACCGCGAGCTCGAGGCAGGCGGACTCGTGACCACGCGGCGTCGCATCGGGACCGTGGTCCAGGCCGTCCCGGCCCCCGCGCCAACCGACCTCCAGCTGCAGGTCAAGCAGCTGGTCGCCGACGCGCGCGAGGCCGGGCTAGCCGACGAGGAGATCGTCGACCTCGTGCGCGGCACGCTGATGGGCGGCTGACGCGGGCTGGTGACCCCGCGGCTTCTCACGGCCGGCCGGGAGTAGATTCGGCTCATGCTGGAATGCCCCGGGCCGGCGACGGTCGTCTTCGACAAGGCGCTGACCGAATACAACTTCGGCCCCGAGCATCCCATGTCTCCGATCCGGGTCGACCTCACCATGCGGCTTGCCGAGCAGCTCGGCGTCCTCGAGCGCCTCACGGTCGTCCCGGCCCCGATCGCCACCGAGGACCTCATCGCAACCGTCCACGACCCCGCGCTGATCGAGTCGGTGACGCGGGCCGGGACCATCCCCGGCTACACCGATCTCAGCCGCGGTCTCGGCACCGACGACGACCCGGTCTTCGAGGGCATGCATCACGCGGCCGCCCACGTGGTGGGAGCCAGCGTTGAGGCCTTCCGCCAGGTCCACAGTGGGGCGGCGCTCCACAGCGCCAACATCGCCGGCGGTCTCCACCATGCGATGCCCGGCAGCGCCAGCGGTTTCTGCATCTACAACGACATCGCCGTCGGCATCCAGTGGCTGCTCGACCAAGGGGTCGAGCGGGTGGCCTATGTCGACGTCGACGTCCACCACGGCGACGGGGTCGAGCGAATCTTCTGGAACGACCCCCGCGTGCTCACGATCTCCCTCCACGAGACCGGCCAGATGCTCTTCCCCGGCACCGGCTTCCCCCACGACCTCGGCGGCGCTGACGCCAAGGGCTCCGCGGTCAACGTCGCGCTCCCGCCCGGTACGGCGGACGCCGGCTGGCTGCGCGCCTTCCACGCGGTCGTGCCGCCCCTCCTGCGCGAGTTCCGACCCCACATCCTGGTGACCCAGCACGGCTGCGACTCCCACATGGAGGACCCGCTCGCCCACTTCATGCTCAGTGTCGACGGGCAGCGCGCCGCCTATCTCGCGCTCCACGAGCTGGCCCACGAGGTCGCCGACGGCCGGTGGGTCGCGCTGGGCGGCGGGGGCTATGCCATCGTCGACGTCGTGCCGCG
>JAGQUE010000419.1 GCA_020438665.1 Nocardioidaceae bacterium
GGGCAGCGTCGACGGCGACGCGGTCACGATTCAGCGTCAGGCCGACTACGGCTACGACGGGGTGCAGGCGGGCACCCCGGCGGGCATCAGTGTGGTCGGGAAGATCAACGAGCCCCGGAACCCGTCGTTCAAGGGCATCATGGCGGCGAAGAAGAAGCCGGTGGAGACCTGGTCGCTGGCCGACCTGGGCGTCGACGCCGGCAGTGTGGGTCTGGCGGCGGCCTGGACCGCGGTGGAGGACACCACCGCCCGTCCACCGCGCACGGCCGGTGAGGTCGTCAAGGACGACGCCGGGTCCGGGGCCACCGCGCTGGTGGAGTTCCTGGCTGCCAAGAAGTTCATCTGAGAAGGGCTGAGCTGATGTCTGAGATCCTGGTTCTGGTCGACCACGCCGACGGCGCGGTCCGCAAGCCCACCTTCGAGATGCTGACCATCGCCCGCCGGCTCGGGGAGCCGTCGGCGGTCTTCATCGGCCCGGCCGAGGCGGCCGCCGCCGCCGTCGAGGCCGTGAAGGGCTATGGCGCGGCGAAGGTCTATGTCGTCGATGACGCGGAGATCCGCGGCTATCTGGTGGTGCCCAAGGCCGAGGCACTGGCCCAGATCGCCGCCACCGCCTCACCCGGTGCGGTGCTCATCACCTCCAGTGTGGAGGGCAAGGAGATCGCGGCCCGACTCGCCATCAAGCTGGGTTCGGGTCTGGTGACCGACGCGGTGGACGTCCAGGCCGGCGACGGTGGACCGGTGGCGACGCAGTCGGTGTTCTCGGGCAACTTCACCCTGACCGGCAAGGTCACCCACGGCACCCCGGTCATCACGGTCAAGCCCAACGCCGCCGCCCCTGAGGAGGCGTCCGGCGCGGGTGCGGTGGAGAACGTCGCGGTCACCATCAGCGACGCGGCCAAGACCGCGCAGATCATCGCGGCGCAGCCCAAGCAGGCCTCGGGCCGCCCGGAGCTGACCGAGGCCGCGGTGGTGGTCTCGGGTGGGCGTGGCACCGGTGGTGACTTCGGCCCGGTCGACGCGATGGCCGACGCGCTGGGTGGCGCGGTGGGTGCCTCCCGTGCGGCGGTCGACTCCGGCTGGGTGGCCCACAGCCTCCAGGTCGGCCAGACCGGCAAGACCGTCTCGCCNNCAGCTCTATGTCGCCGCCGGGATCTCCGGCGCGATCCAGCACCGTGCTGGGATGCAGACCTCCAAGACGATCATCGCGGTCAACAAGGACGAGGAGGCCCCGATCTTCGAGCTCGTCGACCTCGGCATCGTCGGCGACCTCCACGCCGTCCTCCCCGCGGCGACGCAGGAGATCGTGACCCGCAAGGGCTGACAGCGCACCGGCGGTCCCGCTCTCCCCCGTGACAAGACACCGGGGGAGGGCGGGACCTGTCGCATTAGGGTGGGGCCATGTCGAGTGCCGACCTCACCAGTGCCGAGCACGCCGCCGCCGGGGATCCCGTCGTCGCCGCGGCCGAGCGCGCCCGCCGGGGCAGCCATGGGCTCGCGCTGGCCACCCGGCAGCAGAAGGACGCCGCCCTCGAGGCCATGGCCGTGGCCCTGGCCACGCACGAGGCGGTCATCCTCGGGGCCAACGCCGAGGACATCGCCCGCGCCGAGGCGACGGGCACCCCGGCCAACCTGATCGACCGGCTCCGGCTGACCGCCGAGCGGCTCGCCGGGATGGCCCAGGGGCTGCGCGACGTCGCGGCGCTGCCCGACCCGGTCGGGGAGGTCGTCCGCGGCAGCACGCTGGCCAACGGCCTGGAGATGCGTCAGGTCCGCGTCCCGTTCGGCGTGGTCGGCATGATCTATGAGGCCCGGCCCAACGTCACCGCCGACGCGGCCGGCATCTGCCTCAAGTCCGGCAACGCCGTGCTGCTGCGCGGCAGCTCCAGCGCCCGCTCGAGCAACCTGGCCATCGTCGGCTCCTTGCGAGGTGCGGTCGAGCGGGCGGGTCTCGAGGCCGACGTCATCCAGCTGGTCCCGGGTGACACCCACGACAGCGTCAAGTCGCTGATGCGCGCACGTGGCCTGGTCGACGTCCTGATCCCGCGCGGCGGCGCCGCCCTGATCCGCTCGGTCGTCGAGGAGTCGACGGTGCCGGTGATCGAGACCGGGGTCGGCAACTGCCACGTCTATGTCGACCGCGGGGCCGACCTCGACAAGGCCCTCGCCATCGTCCTCAACTCCAAGACCCACCGCACCAGCGTCTGCAACTCCGCCGAGTCGTTGCTGGTCCACGCCGACGTCGCCGGGCAGTTCCTCCCCCGGGTCGTCGCCGCGCTCCAGGACGCGGGGGTCACCATCCATGGCGACGCCGCGTTCACGTCCTACGACGGGGTCCAGCCGGCCACCGACGACGACTACGAGGTCGAATACCTGTCCCTCGACATCTCCGCGCGGGTGGTGCCCTCGCTGGAGGAGGCGATCGAGCACATCCGCCGCTTCTCCAGCCAGCACACCGAGGCGATCGTCACCGAGGACCTCGCCGCGGCACGGCGCTTCACAGCGGCGGTCGACTCGGCCGCCGTCATGGTCAACGCCTCCACCCGGTTCACCGACGGCGGCGAGTTCGGCTTCGGCGCCGAGATCGGCATCAGCACGCAGAAGCTCCACGCGCGAGGGCCCATGGGCCTGACGGAGATGACGTCGACGAAGTACGTCGTCACCGGTGACGGTCACGTCCGTTGACCACCCGCAGGGGTGACACCGGTTCGCAGACCGGCTGGGCGGGGCGGGCGGATCGCCGTCCCGGGCGACCATGCCGCTAGGCTGTGCGCCATGAGCGACATCATCACCCTGGCCGCCGAGGCCGGGTCGGAGGGCACGTCGGCCTGGCCGTTCATCGTCGGCGGCGGGATCCTGCTGGTGCTCTTCGCCCTCATGGCGGGCCTCCTCATGTTCGGCAAGGGTCGCGAGCACAGCTGAT
>JAGQUE010000420.1 GCA_020438665.1 Nocardioidaceae bacterium
TCGGCGGGATGAGCTGGGAGAGCAGCGCGGTCTACTACCGCGACCTCAATCTCGGCGTACAGCGACGACTCGGCGGACTGTCCTCGCCCCGCATCGTGCTCAGCACCGTCGACTTCGCCGAGGTGACCGACCTCGAGGACGCTAAGCGGTGGGACCAGGTCGGCTCGCTGCTCGCCGACGCGGCCCAGGGCGTCGAGCGCGCCGGGGCCGACTTCTTGTTGATGTGTACGACGACCTTCCACAAGGTCGCCGACCAGGTCGAGGCCTCCGTCGGGATCCCGCTGCTGCACCTTGCCGACGTCGTCGCCGAGGCGTGCCTGGCGGCCGGGGTGACCGAGGTGGGCTTCATCGGGACGTCGGTCGCGATGTCCGACGGCTTCTTCACCGAGCGGATGGCCTCCCACGGGCTGACGACGATCGTCCCCGACGAGCGCCACCACGCCATGCTCAACGAGGCCATCTATGACGAGCTCGTGCACGGCCACGTGCTCGACCGGACCCGCCGGCGCGTCGTCGAGGTCATCGACGAGCTGTGGGACGCCGGCGCCAAGGGTGTCCTGCTCGGCTGCACCGAGCTCGAGCTGCTCATCAAGCAGGCCGATGTCGAGCTCCCGGTGTTCCCGTGCACCACGCTCCACGTCGAGGCCGCGCTCGACCGGGCGCTCGTGGACTGAGCTGGTCCTGGGGTCGCCACTTCCACCAAGAGGTACGGCACTGACGGCGGCCCACTTCTCGACCGAAGCTGGCGCTTCTCGTGCGAAGTTTCGGTCGAGAAGTGCCAGCTTCACCGGCGCGCCGGTGAAACTGGCACCCTCAGTCCCACCCGTCGAGCACCAAGTGGGCCAGCGTGCGCTGGTCGTCGGTCAGGTCGAGCTCGGGGATGTGGACGTCGTCGCAGCCGGGGACGCAGAAGGTATAGACGAAGCCGTCGGCCACGGGCGGTCGCTCGGGCGGCAGGGCGAGGTCGACGCGGGCCACGAGGTCACGGACGGCTGTGGCCCGTGAGTCGGTGCGGGCGAGGTCGATGCGACCGGTGCGGGTGATGCCGGCGAAGCCGCCGGTGCGGCGTACCTCCATCACCCCGGAGACCGGCGCCGCCGGGCCGGTGCCGGAGGCCTGCACCGAGCCGGGCACGGGGGTGACCCCGACCGTGAGCCAGGCCTGCCGGACCGCCTCGCCGTGGTCGCCGGCGGCAACGATGCAGGCGGCGGCAAAACCGGCGAAGTCGGTCGTCGGGGACACCGACGGACCGGTGAGGGCGGCATACCAGATCGCGCCGGCGCCTTCCCAGGACCGCCCCCCGATGGCGCGCGCGGCGAGCTGGAAGGCGCGGTTGGGGATCCCGCTGTTGAGGTGGACCCCACCGTTGTCGGAGGTGGTCTCGACATAGTCGGCCATGTGGCCGACCTGGGGGTCTCGCCCGAGCTGGGGGTCGTCGTAGGCCGTCCCGGGGGCGGCCATGTCGCGCAGCGCCCGGGCGTTGATCTCGGGCAGGAACAGCCCCTCGCCGATGAGCCAGTCGGCCTGGTCGACGGTCTGGCCGCGCAGCCGCTGCTTGAGGCAGGAGGCGAAGACGTCGGAGATCGACTCGTTGAGCGCCCCGGACTGGTCGCGATAGACCAGCCCGGCGGTCCGCTCGGTGACGGCGTGGGTGAGCTCGTGGCCGAGCACGTCGACGGGCTTGGTGAACCGGTCGAAGATGCGGCCGTCGCCGTCACCGAACACGAGCTGGGTGCCGTTCCAGAAGGCGTTGTCATAGTTGCGGCCGTAGTGGACCGTCATGACGACCTCGGCCCCGGCGCCGTCGAAGGAGCTGCGGCCATAGACCTCGCGGAACAGGTCGAGCGAGGCCGATCCGCCGTAGGCCGCCTCGTCGACCGCCGCGTCGCCGGAGTCGGCGTCACCGGCGCGTCGCACGAGCACGCCGGGCAGCGACGTGCCGTTGCCGGCCGAGTGCACCGACCACGCCGCGGTGGCGGCCAACGCCGGGGCGTCGGGCGCCTCGCGCCGGGCGGCCCGGAAGAGCGCGTCCTGCTCCAAGGTGTCCTCGGCCGCGACCGTGCCGAGCCGCTCCAGCAGGAACGGCGGGACGAAAGAGCAGACGACATCCCCCGGGTTCATGTCTCAGTCCTACCCTGCACCACCCACGTTGCCTAGAGCCTGTGTCGGGCGTCTCTAGTCAGGCGCCCGATCAGCGTCTAGTGTGAGCGCCCAACTGGGTCGTCTCACTAAACGCCGCTGGAAAGGCAACACCGCCGATGAACGCTCCGAAGATCACCCGTCGTGTCGTCCTCCAGGGCACGAGCGCCGCCGCCCTCACCGCCCTGCTGGCCGCCTGCGCCCCGCAGAAGAAGGACGGCGACAAGCCGGGCGCCACCCCGTCGGGCACCTTCTCCGCCCAGGAGATCGACGAGCTCGTCGTAGCGATCCCGGCGACGCTCTCGAGCCTGTATCCGGGCAGCGAGGCCGGCAACTTCAACTACTACGTCGCCGCACTCGTCGCCGAGGGCCTCGTTGCGCCCGACGGCACCGGCAAGCTCGTCCCGGCGCTGGCCGAGTCGTGGGAGCAGACCTCCCCGACGACCTACGTCTACACGATCCGGCAGGACGCCGCCTTCAGCGACGGCACGCCCATGACCGTGGACGACGTCGTCTACAGCATCAACCTGGCGCGCAGCGACAAGGCGTCTCCCAACATCGCCTACTACTGGGCCAACACCAAGGACGTGAAGGCCACCGGCGACAACCAGGTCACCATCACCCTCGCCTCACCCGACGTCGCCTTCGAGTGGGGCCCCTGCGCGGCCAACGCCCTGTGGATCACCTCCAAGGCCTACGTCGAGGCGCACGACGGCCAGCTCGGCACGGTCGACGCGCTGCTCATGGGGACCGGCCCCTACAAGGTGACGAAGTTCGAGCCCGACTCGACCGTCGAGCTCGAGCGCGTCGACACCTGGTGGGGCGGCACGCCGCCGGTCGCCAAGATCCGCATCGACTTCATCTCCGAGGAGAGCACCCGCCTGCTGGCCCGCCGTTCCGGCGACATCGACATGGCGATGGCGATCTCGCTCGACCAGGCCCAGCAGTGGGAGGACACCCCCGACACGGCCGTGCAGTTCGCACCGGACCGCTCGTTCGTCTGCATCGACTTCAACACCGCGGTCGAGCCCTTCGACGACATCCACGTCCGGCGCGCGATCGCGATGTGCGCGGACCGGCAGGCCTATGTCGACAAGCTGCTCGGCGGCCACGGCGAGATCGCGACCGCGCTGACCACGCCCCAGCAGATCGAGGCCGCCGTCGGCGGCGAGGACGCCGCCCGCGCCAAGCTGGCCGAGGTCACCGACCTGTCCTATGACCTCGAGGCCGCCAAGGCCGAGCTGGCCCAGTCAAAGGTCCCCGACGGCTTCAGCGCCAAGGTCGGCGTCTCGACGAGCGCGCCGCAGATCAGCCAGGCCTTCCAGGCCCTCGCCCAGATCACCGAGCAGATCGGGATCACCATCGAGGTCAAGGAGATGCCGGTCGAGAAGTGGTACGGCACCATCGGCTCGCCCGACTGGGGGCTGGCCTACATGTGGTACTTCAACGCCACCGGCGACCCGGCCGAGCTCTCGAGCTGGTTCCTGGCCGACGGCAACCCAGCGTCGTACTCCAACGACACCGTCGCCGACCTGATGCAGCAGCAGCGCGAGGAGACCGACCCGGCCAAGCGCGTCGATCTCATCGTCGAGCTCCAGAAGACCGCCATGGCCGACCTGCCCTACTACCCGCTGTGGTGGGGCGAGGCCGCGACGGCGATCAACGACACCTACACCATCGACGAGTTCGGCTCCTACACATTCCTGTCGCCGTGGGCGGGACGCATCCTGACCAAGGACGCCTGAGCCCTCACCACGCTCGGGAGTGACCGGACGATGAGGAGGGGTCCGCGGTGAGCGGAGGGACGTGGGGCGTGGTGCGGTTCGTCGCGCTCCGGCTGCTGGCGACGGCGGCGCTGCTGCTGGTGGCGTCGTTCGTCGTCTTCGGCTTGCTCCACCTCGCACCCGGCGACCCGGCCCGCAATCTGCTCGGCCCCCGCACCCCCAACCCCGACACGCTCGCCGCCATCCGCGCGGAGTACCACCTCGACGACTCGTTCCTCGACCAGTACTTCTGGTGGCTCGGCAACGTCGTCCACGGCGACCTCGGCCACTCGATCCGCAGCAAGGACGTCACGGTCGGGTCGCTGCTCGCCGAGCGCGGGGTGCTGACGTTCCAGCTGGCGTCGTTCGCCTTCGTCCTGACCCTGCTGACCGCGCTGCCGCTCGGCGTGGCCGCCGGGTTCCGCGCGGGCGGTGTCATCGACCGGACCGTCAGCATCGGTGCGGTGATCGGGGTCGGCGCCCCGAGCTTCGCCGTCGGGCTGGTGCTGCTCTATCTGTTCGGGCTCTATTTCCCGATCTTCCCCGAGTACGGCGACGGCAGCGGCGGGCTCGACCGCTACTGGCACCTGACCCTGCCGGCGATCACCCTGGCGTTCGGGCTGGCGGCGCTGGTGGTCAAGCTGACCCGGACAGCCGTGATCACCGAGCTGCGGCAGGACTATGTCACCTTCGCCCGCAGCCGCGGCCTGACCTCCGGGCAGATCCGGAGGCTGGTGTTGCGCAACGCGATGATCCCGGTGGCGACCAGCCTCGGCCTGGTGTTCGCGTTCCTCTTCGGCGGCACGATCCTCGTCGAGACGACGTTCTCCCTCGGCGGGATCGGGTCGCTGCTGGTCGACTCGGTGTCGTTCAAGGACATCCCGGTGGTGCAGGCGATCACCCTGCTGACGGCCGCCGTGATCGCGCTGACCGCACTGCTGGTCGACCTCACCTATCTGGTCATCGACCCGAGGGTCCGGCAGCGGGCGGCGTCGTGAGCGGCCTGCCCGGCGGCGCGCTGCCGCCCACCCTGGACGCCCCCGGCGAGGCCGCGGCCGCGACCGGCAGAGCGCGACGCCGCATCCCGTGGACACCGATCATCGCGGCGATCCCGCTGGTGCTGGTCGTCCTCGCCGCGATCCTCGGCCCCTGGCTGTTGCCCCACGCCACCGGCGGCGACATCTATGACGCCAAGCTCCCGGCCGGCTCGCCGGGCTATCCGCTCGGCACCGACGCGGTCGGCCGCGACGTGCTCCAGCTGACCATCGCCGGCGCCCGCAGCTCACTGGTGGGCCCGGTCGTGATCGCCCTGGGGTCGATGTGCATCGGCCTCCTGCTCGGGACGGTCGCGGGGTTCTATGGCGGCATCATCGACCTGCTGCTCAGCAAGTACGCCGACCTGCTGCTCGCGCTGCCCTCGACGCTGATCGCGCTGGTCGTGGCGGGTCTGGTCGACGGTGGCTACTGGGTGACCGTCGCGGTGCTCGTGCTGCTCTTCTCACCCACCGACATCCGCATGGTGCGGGGCGCCGTACTCGCCCAGGCGACGCGACCCTACATCGAGTCGGCGCGGGTGCTGGGGCTCTCCGACCGGCGCATCATGTTCCGCCACATCGTGCCCAACGTCCTCAACGTGGCGCTGACGACGATGCTGCTCAACGTCGCGTTCGCGCTGGTGTCGATGTCCGCGCTGTCCTTCCTGGGGCTCGGCATCTCGCCGGGCCAGGCCGACTGGGGCCGCCAGCTCAACGACGGCCGGGCGCTGCTCACCGACAACCCGGCCGCGGCCGTCGTACCCGGCCTCCTCATCATCATCACGGCCACGGCGATCAACCTGCTGGGCGACTGGTGGCAGGAGCACACGGGGGTGGCGTCGTGAGCCTGCTGCGCGTGCAGGGCCTCGCGGTGACCGGGCCGCAGGGTCCGATCGTCACCGACTTCGACTTCGAGGTCGCGGCCGGGGAGTGCCTGGCCGTTGTCGGCGAGTCGGGGTCGGGCAAGTCGATGACCGCCAAGGCGGTGACCGGGCTGCTCCCGCCGGGGGTCACCGCCCGCGGCCGGCTGACCATCGGGGACACCGTGGTCGACCTGGCGGCGGGGGCCGACGGCCTGCGGCGGCTGCGCGGACCCGGCATCAGCCTGCTGCTCCAGAACCCCTTCACGTCGCTGAGCCCGGTCCACCGGGTCGGCGCCCAGATCGCCGCGGCGCTCCCGCGCTCGCAGCGCAGCCGGGCCGAGATCCACCGCCGGCTGGCCGAGGTCGGGCTGCCGGAGCGCGTGGCTCGGCTCTATCCCTTCAACCTCTCCGGTGGCATGCGTCAGCGCGCGGCGCTCGCGGCCAGCCTGGCGCCGGACCCGCGGATCCTCATCGGCGACGAGCCCACGACGGCGCTCGACGTGACCACCCAGCGCGAGGTGCTCGACCTGCTCGGCGGCATCTGCGCCGACCGGCAGATGGGGCTCGTGCTGATCACCCACGACCTCGGCGTCGCCGAGGAACGGGCCGACCGCGTCCAGGTGATGTATGCCGGGCGCCTCATGGAGGGCGGCCCCCGCGACCGGGTGCTCGCGGCCCCACGACACCCCTACACCGCGGCGCTGCGCGACTGCGACCCCCCGCTGGACCGCCGCGTCGCCACGCTGCCGGCCATCCCGGGGAGCGCCCCGCGACCCTGGGACGTCGGCCGCGGCTGCGCCTTCGCCGACCGGTGTGCCCTCGCCGACGACCACTGCCGCGACCAGGAGCCGCCCCTGGTCGCCGACCCCGACCCGGTGCGCTGCTGGAAGCCCCTCGCCGCAGGCACCGACCCGACGCCGCTCTCGCCGGCCGTCACGCCGCCCGAGGTGGACGCTGCCGACCTCCTGGTGGAGGTCCGCGCGGCCACTCGCCGGTTCAGCGCCAATCCCCCACCTGCGCTGGACCGGGTCGGCATCCGCGTGGCGGCCGGCGAGGCGGTCGGGATCGTCGGCGAGTCGGGGTCGGGCAAGACCACGCTCGCCCGCTGCCTCACCGGTCTCGAACGGCTCGACGAGGGCGAGATCGACTGGTTCGGTGTCCCGCCCGGGCCGACCCGCGTCCAGATCGTCTTCCAGGACCCGTTCTCGGCGCTCAATCCGGCCATGACGGTCGGGGCCGCCCTCGGCGAGGCGCTCCGGGCCGGGGGCCGGGACGCCAGCGGGGTCGGCGAGCTCATCGACCTCGTGGGCCTGCCGGCGTCCTACGCCGCTCGGCGGCCGCGCGACCTCTCCGGTGGGGAGCAGCAGCGGGTGGCGATCGCCCGCGCCCTGGCGCCCCAGCCCCGGCTGCTGATCTGCGACGAGCCGGTGTCCTCGCTCGACGTGTCCGTCCAGGCCCAGATCCTCAACCTGCTCACCCGGCTCCACGCCGAGCTGGGCCTTGCGATGCTCTTCATCAGCCACGACCTGGCCGTCGTACGCCAGGTCGTGAGCCGGGCCTATGTCATGTCGGACGGCGCCGTCGTCGAGGAGGGACCGATCGACGGGCTGCTGGACCACCCCGAGCATCCCTACACTCGCCAACTGTTCGCATCTGTCCCGGGAGGAGGTCACCGGTGAACACGTCAGCGCCGACGCCCACCGGCCCCCACGACCAGCCCGCCGCCGATCTCGAGGCCACGGTCCGCGAGGCCGTGGCCACCAACGTCCGTCGCGCACGCCTCGCCAAGGGGCTGAGCCTGCGCGACCTCGCCGAGCTCAGCGGCCTGAGCAAGGGCTTCCTGTCCCAGATCGAGCGCGAGAAGGCCAACCCGGCCCTGTCGGTCATCACGCGCCTCGCCGACTCGCTCGGCCTCAGCTTCGCCGAGGTCACGCGCGTGGAGCCGACCGAGCCCGAGATCGTCCGCGCCGTGACGAGGCGGGGCGCCAAGGCGCACGCGCGGATGCTCTTCGCCGAGCTCGAGCGGCGTCGGTTCGACCTCTCCGAGGGCTATCTGCCGCCCCACACGGTCGGCGTCCCGAGCGACCACGGCGTCGGGTCGGTCGAATATGCCTACGTCGTCACCGGCCGCGTCGTCCTGACCGTCGGAGAGACCGAGTATCCGCTCGGCCCCGGCGACACCGTCCGCTTCTCCTCGGGGCTGACCCACACCTACTCCACCGGCGACGAGGCGGCGACCATGCTCAGCGTCGTCTGCTATGCCGACGAGTGACCCGCTGGGACCCGATGCGATGACGACGACCGAGCGGTTCCTGGCGCTGCGTGCCCCCGTGCACGCCTCGGTGTCCGCCGACGGCGATCGGCTCGCCGTGACCGTCACGTGGGTCGAGCAGGGGTCGACCGAGGCCTCGCTTGCCCTGCTGGTGGTCGGTGCCCTGTCGGGAGCCCCGCGACCCGTCGCCGGGGTCTGTGCCGGCGACCACTGGGGCGTCTTCGGGCCGGACGGGTCGCTGGCCTGGTGCGGCGAGCGGGACGGTCGCGACGTCGTGCTGGTCGCCGGCCCGGCGGCCGGGGCGTCCGACGGGATGCCTTCCGTGTTCGACGTCGGGTCCACCGCGTCGCCGCCCGTGTGGTCGCCCGACGGCACCCGGCTGTGCCTGGCCGTGCATCGTGGCGTGCGGGTCGACCGGTCGCAGCCCTGGCGCTGGACCCGGCCGATCCACGCGTTCGACGGCCATGGCCCGCTCGAGGACCCGCCCCAGCTCCTCGTCCTCGATCTCACCGACGGGTCGATCACCTGGCTGACCGACGACGGCTGGCGCTGGGGCGCGCCGGTGTGGTCGCCGTCCGGCGACGCGGTCGCGGCTCCGGTGTCACTGGACCCGGAGGGCCGGCTCGCGGGAACCCACCTGCGGCTCGCCCGTCTCGACGGCACCGTCTCGGAGACGGCGGTGCCCGGTGGGCGCAGCGTGACGGTCACGTGGTCCGGCGACGAGCTGCTGGCCCTGGTCGCCGAGCCTGCCAACCTTCCCGTGGGCGCCGCGCCGCGGCTGTGGCGGCTGACCGGCGGCCGGCCCGAGTCGGCCTCCGAGGTGAGCGTCGACATCGCCGGACCCCCGGGGACCGAGCTGCTCGGCGACGTCTATGGCGACCAGCCGGCCGAGCTCGCTGACGACCCGGCCCGGGTGCTGCTGCCGGTGGCCGACGGGAGCTACGTCGTCCGCACCGGGCGGCGGGGTCGGATGGGCATCGCCCGGCTCGCGCCCGACGGCTCCGGCGGCTTCCGCGCGTCGCCCGTCCTCTCCGGTGACCGCTGCGCCTCGCCGGTCGGGGTCGCCGCCGGGCGGGTCTGGCTCACCGACCAGGCCGCGGACCGGCCCGTCGACCTGTTCTCGCTCTCCCTCGACGAGCCCGAGCCGCTCCACCCGGTCACCCGGTTCACCGCGCCCGGGCCCGCGGGTGCCGCTGTTCGCCGTACGACTGTGGCGGCCGGAGGCCGCGAGCTGGACATCTGGTTCCTCGGTGGCTCGGACCGTCCGGTCCCGACCGTGGTGCTGATGCACGGCGGGCCCCAGTTCGCCTATGGCGAGGCGTTCAACCTCGACGCGCAGGCGCTGGTGGACGCGGGGTTCGGGGTGCTCTACACCAACGTGCGGGGGTCGACGGGCTATGGCGACGAGTTCGGCGGTGCCGTGGTCGGCGACTGGGCCGAGGGACCGACCCGCGACCTGATGGACGTCATCGACCATGCCGTCGCCCTCGGCTGGGCCGACCCCGAGCGGCTCGGCGTGGCCGGCAACTCCTATGGCGGCTATCTGGCGTCGTGGCTCGCCTCGACCTCGACCCGGTTCCGCGCGGCGGTGGCCGAGAACCCGGTCACCGACCTGGTCTCGATGGCCTCGACCAGCGACATCGCCGTCCCCTTCTTCGCCCAGCAGATGGGCGGTGAGCTCCACGAGATCCCAGCGACCTATCTCTCGCAGTCACCCGTCACGCAGGCACACCGCTGCCGTACGCCGATCCTGTTCGTGATCGGCGCTGACGACCGCCGCTGCCCCAACCACCAGGCCTGGGGCATGCACCGGCTCGTCCACCGGACAGGCACGCCGACCGAGGTCCTCGTCCTCCCCCGCTCCACCCACGAGGGCTCCACCTATGGCCCCGTCCCCGGTCGCCTCGCCCACGACGCAGCCCTTGTCGACTGGATGACCCGCCACCTCCTCTGACCGCCGAAGTGCCCGGTGCTGCCCGCCGAAGTGCCCCCGCCTGCCCGCCGAGGTGCCCCGTGCTGACCGCCGAAGTGCCCGATCCTGCAGGCATGCGGACGGACTGGGCACCTCGGCGGGCGAGAAGGGGCACCTCGG
>JAGQUE010000421.1 GCA_020438665.1 Nocardioidaceae bacterium
TGACCTTCTCCCACTCGATGTTGCGGCCCACCGTGAACGACTCGTAGCGCCCCTCGAGGGCGAGCACCACGGTCTCGGCCATGCACGCATAGACCACGCCCTTGGGCAGTCCGATGTCACGCATCCTGACCTCGCCGGGCAGCTCGATCTCGCCGGACTCGACGACGAGTACGTCGGGCCGCTTGGCGACGTCCTCCTTGGACAGGTCGAGCGGCCGAGCGACGTCGGTGATCACGCAGCCGGGCTTGACGGCCATGATGTCGAGGACGCGCTTGCCGGCCCCGGAGGTCGCGGTCACGATGACGTCCATGTCGGGCAGGTGCTCGTCGGGGGTGGCCGCGACGTGGACGGTGGCACGCGGGTGCTGCTGCTCGATCTCGCCCTTGAGGGCCAGCAGCTTGGCGGTCTCGGGGGAGACCAGCCAGACCTCGTCGCTGGCCAGTGCCAGCAGCCGCGCGCACACCGAGCCGATCGCGCCTGTGGCGCCGACGACCATGGTCTTGCCCCGGATCCGGCCGTCCTCGTCGGCCTCGAGCAGGCCGAGCTGGCTGACGGCCTCGTGGGCCGCCCAGAGGGCGCCGGAGGCCGAATAGCTGTTGCCGGTGGTCACCGGGAGCACGGCCTTCTTGGCGACGGTGACGCCGGCGTCGCCCACGACCTTGGTGAAGGCTCCCAGCCCCATCACCTGGGCGCCGAGCTTCTTGGCCATCTCGGCGGCGTCGAGCAGCTTGGCATAGGTGAACTCGGGGCTGTGGGCCATCAGCTCCTTGGGGGTGCCGCCGACGGTGATCAGCCAGCCCTCGGCCTCGGCGCCGGTGGGGGAGGTGATGCCGGTGACGTGGCTGTAGGTGAACGGCGGCGCATAGGCGAGCGCCTTCTCGGTGGCGTCGACGACGACGCCGGGGGAGTGCTCGAGGATCGTGGCGAGCGGCTCGACCTTGCGGAAGAACTCCTGCGACAGCGGGTGGATCACGAACGCGAACCGGCTCTTGCGCCGGAAGCCGTTGGGATAGAGCACCCGCGGCTCGAGGCCGGCCGACCCGATCATGTCGAGCAGGTCGTCGTTGGTGAGCTTGCCGGACCCGTCGACGAGCGCCAGCATCATGGCCTCGAGGACGGCGTCGATGACCGTGACGCCGAACGGCTGCGGCGTGGTGTCGAGCACCATGTCGACGCCGCGGTCGCCCAGCTCGGCGAGCCGCTCCTCGGAGATGGCCGAGGAGATGACGGTCTTGCCGGCCAGGTCCTCGAGGCCGAACTTGAGCAGCCCGTGATAGGTCGCGACGACCACGTCACTGTCGCGGGCAGCCTTGCGGGTCATCGCCTCGCCGAGCCGGAGCCCGGGGAGGTTGATCCGCGACTTCACGATGCCGGGCAGCAGCTTGAGCGGCACCATCGCCGCGTCGGCGGCGGCGTTGAGGATCGGGTTCTCGTTGAGCCGGGCCGGGATGTCCATCCGCAGCAGTGGGTCGGCGAAGGTGACGTTGTCGGTGTTCTCGCGGAGGATCCGCACCACGCCGTCGTGGTTGGCGTCGCCGAGCACCACGCTGCGCGCGTTGGCGAAATAGCCCGGCATCTCGGCCTGGACGTGGCGCATCGCCCACTCCTGGAGCACGTCACGCAGGCGGTGGCCGTCGGTGGACGGGGCGAGCCCGTCGGCGGCCCGCACCATCCGCTCCACGGCGGCGTTGTCGCCGTCGTAGAGACCACGGATGCGGGCGTCCCGGATCCCCGAGACCGCGATGGCGTCCGCCTCGGCTGCCCACTCCCGGACCAGCCGCTCGGCCTTGCGGACGTTGCCGTCGGTGCCGATGCGGATGATCCGGAAGGTGCGGTCGAGGAAGCGGACCTTCTCGTCGAAGTCCAGGTCGGGGGTGGTGAGTGCGACATTGACCACCAAGGTGGGCTTGGGCCGTGCCATCTCGTCTCCTCTGCGGGGCCGAGACCGGCTCGGGCCTCCCGCACCACTATCGCTAGACTCGCGGCTTCAGAGCAAGGTGGAGAGGGGCCACTGAGTGGCAGATCACGATCTCGTCCTGGTCGTCGACTTCGGGGCGCAGTACGCCCAGCTCATCGCCCGCCGGGTTCGCGAGGCACGCGTCTACTCCGAGATCGTCCCGCACACCATGCCGGTGGCCGAGATGCTGGCGCGCCGGCCCCAGGCCATCGTGCTGTCGGGAGGCCCGTCGTCGGTCTATGAGGCCGGCGCTCCGACCATCGAGACTGCCGTCTTCGAGGCAGGGGTGCCGGTGTTCGGCATGTGCTACGGCTTCCAGCTGATGGCGCGTGGTCTCGGCGGCGAGGTGGCCGCGACGGGCGCCCGCGAATATGGCCGTACGCCGGTCACGGTCTCGTCGACGGGGGCGTTGCTGCGCGGTCTGCCCGAGCACCACAACGTCTGGATGTCCCACGGCGACTCGGTGAGCGCGGCCCCGCCGGGGTTCGACGTGCTCGCCTCGACCGAGGTCACGCCGGTGGCGGCGTTCGAGGACCTCGACCGGCGGCTCGCGGGCGTGCAGTGGCACCCCGAGGTGCTCCACACCGAGCACGGTCAGCGCATCCTCGAGCACTTCCTCCACGACATCGCGGGCTGCCGACCGACCTGGACCATGGTCAACATCGCCGAGGAGCAGATCGCCCGGGTCCGCGACCAGATCGGCGAGACCGGCCGCGCCATCTGCGGCCTCTCCGGGGGCGTCGACTCGGCGGTGGCTGCCGCGATCGTGCAGCGGGCGATCGGCGACCGGCTCGACTGCGTCTTCGTCGACCACGGTCTGCTCCGCGAGGGCGAGGCCGAGCAGGTCGAGCGCGACTTCGTCGCGGCGACCGGGGTCAAGCTCCACGTGTTCGACGCCCAGCAGCGGTTCCTCGAGGCCCTGGCCGGGGTGACCGACCCCGAGGAGAAGCGCAAGGTCATCGGCCGCGAGTTCATCCGCGCGTTCGAGGCCGCCGAGGTGCAGATCCTCGGCGAGGCCGCCCAGCAGGGCGACAAGGTCGGCTTCCTGGTCCAGGGGACCCTCTATCCCGACGTCGTCGAGTCGGGCGGTGGCGCCGGCACGTCCAACATCAAGTCCCACCACAACGTGGGCGGGCTGCCCGAGGATCTCGAGTTCGAGCTGGTCGAGCCGCTGCGCACCCTCTTCAAGGACGAGGTGCGCCTCGTCGGCGAACAGCTCGGCCTGCCTCCCGAGATCGTCTGGCGACAGCCGTTCCCCGGCCCCGGCCTCGGGATCCGGATCATCGGCGAGGTGACCCGCGACCGGCTCGAGATCCTTCGGGCCGCCGACGCGATCGCCCGGGAGGAGCTGACCCGCGCCGGTCTCGACCGGGAGATCTGGCAGATGCCGGTGGTGCTGTTGGCCGATGTCCGCTCGGTCGGGGTCCAGGGCGACGGCCGCACCTATGGCCACCCGATCGTGCTGCGTCCGGTCACCTCCGAGGACGCGATGACAGCCGACTGGGCGCGGCTCCCCTTCGACGTGCTCGAGCGGATCTCGACCCGCATCACCAACGAGGTGCGCGAGGTCAACCGGGTGACGCTGGACGTGACGTCCAAGCCGCCCGGCACCATCGA
>JAGQUE010000422.1:0-2474 GCA_020438665.1 Nocardioidaceae bacterium
TCGACGTCGGCGCCAAGGCCGACATCCAGCGCAAGGTCGCCGAGCTGTCCGAGGCGGGACTCTCCGTCGTGTTCATCTCATCCGAGCTCGAAGAGGTGCTTCGATTGGCGCAGCGGGTCGTGGTGATGCGGGATCGCAGGAGGATCGGCGAGCTCGAGTCGCGCGAGACCGACCTGAGCGGTCTGATCGACTTCATGGCCAACGCCGGCGCGCCCAGCCAGCCGACCGACACCGAAGGGAGCCGGGGATGACCGTCCTGCGACACCGCCTGTTCTGGCCGGCGGTCTCCCTTGCGGTGCTGATCGCCGTCAACGCCGCGGTCCGGCCCCGCTTCATCAAGATCACCGTGCGCGATGGCGAGCTCTATGGCGCACTCGTCGACATCCTGCGCCAGAGCGCGCCGCTCATGCTGGTCGCGCTCGGGATGACCCTGGTGATCGCCACCCGCGGCATCGATCTGTCGGTGGGCGCGATCATGGCGGTCTCGGGGGCCGTCGCGCTGACCGTCATCGACGGGTCTGCGACCCCAGGCTCGGTCGGCACCGTGCTGGGCGCCGCCGCCATGGGCGTCGGGGTCGGGCTGCTGCTGGGCCTGTGGAACGGCTTCCTCGTGGCGGTCCTCAAGATCCAACCCATCGTGGCCACGCTCGTGCTGATGCTGGCTGGTCGTGGCGTCGCGCTGCTCATCACCGGCGGCTTCATCACCACCGTCACCAGCCCACCCCTCAAGTACGTCGCGGGCGGCCACCTGCTCGGCCTGCCCTTCCCGCTGTTCATCTCGGCCGCGGCCATCCTCGTCATCGCGCTGCTCGAACGCCGTACGGCGCTCGGCGTGCTCACCGAGGCTGTCGGCATCAACCCCGAGGCGAGCCGGTTGTCCGGGGTCCGCTCGCGCGGCATCATCCTCGGCGCCTATGTCGCGAGCGGGATCCTGGCCGGGATCGCCGGCATCGTCTATAGCTCCAACATCATGGCCGCCGACGCCAACGCGGCCGGCGAGTTCATCGAGCTCTATGCGATCCTCGCGGTCGTGCTCGGCCGCACGTCGCTGCTCGGCGGCAAGTTCAGCATCGCCGGGACCGTCCTCGGCGTCCTGGTCATCCAGACGCTGCAGTCGACCGTCCTGTTCCTGGGCGTCTCGTCGGCGCAGAGCCCGGTCTTCTTCGCCGTCGTCGTGGTCCTCGTGGTCCTGCTGCAGTCCCAGCGGCTCCACGCGACGCTCCGCCGGGCCTTCCGAGGCCGAACCGCACCGGAGGTCGCCCTCCACGTCGACGAGGAGGTGGCGGCATGACCACCGCTGCCGTCCCGACCGCCCGCCCGGGGCTGGGCGCCGTGCTGAGTCGCCGCGCATCGGTGGTGCCGGCGCTGGCCGCGGTCGCCATCCTCCTGGTGCTGATGACCGGCGCTCAGATCTATTTCGGCAACTTCGTCACGCCGCGCGTGCTGTCGGCCCTGCTGCTCGACAACGCCTATCTGCTGATCCTCGCGGTCGGCATGACGTTCGTGATCCTGACCGGCGGCATCGACCTGTCGGTCGGGTCGGTGCTGGCGCTCACCGGCATCCTCGGCGCCCGGATGATGGCCGCCGACGTGTCACCGGCCCTGGTGGTCCCGGTCATGCTGCTGACGGGTGCGACGATCGGTCTGCTGATCGGCGTCCTCGTGCAGTTCTTCGACGTCCAGCCCTTCATCGCCTCGCTGGCCGGGCTGTTCCTGGCCCGCGGGCTGGCCTTCGTGGTCAGCCTCAAGTCCATCCGCGTCGAGGAGACCTCGGTCCTGTGGCTGCAGTCGACGCGGTGGCGGGTGGGCGACTGGTACATCACCCCGACCGGGATCCTCGCGCTGCTCGTGGTGATGGCCGGTGCCTTCGTCCTCGCCTATTCGCGGTTCGGGCGCACCATCTATGCCATCGGCGGCAACGAGCAGTCCGCACGCCTGATGGGCCTTGAGGTGGCCCGCACCAAGGTGCTGGTCTATGTCATCAGCGGCTCCTGCAGCGGGCTCGCCGGGCTCGTGCTGACGGCCTACTCCGGAGCCGGCTATCCCCGCAACGGGATCGGCACCGAGCTCGACGTGATCGCCGCCGTGGTCATCGGCGGGACGCTGCTGAGCGGCGGGACCGGCTATGTGCTCGGCTCCATGGTCGGGGTCTTCGTCTATGGCACGATCAAGACCGTGATCTCGTTCAAGGGGGCCGAGCAGGCCTGGATGCAGATCACCGTCGGGCTGCTGCTCCTGCTGTTCATCGTCGTGCAGCGGGTCATCGTCGCCAGATCGGAGCGCCGACGATAACCGACCGCCCCGAACGCGCACCCGGCCCCGCGGGCCTCCAGCCACTGCTGGAGCTCACCGGGGCCACGGTGCATTTCGGCGCGGATGCCGCGCTCGACCAGGTGGACTTCCGGGCCTTCCCGGGGGAGGTCCACTCGATCATGGGTGAGAACGGAGCCGGCAAGTCCACGCTCATCAAGGCC
>JAGQUE010000422.1:2646-4859 GCA_020438665.1 Nocardioidaceae bacterium
GGGCTGATCGACTGGCGCGCCATGCGACGGCAGGCCCGCGAGGTGCTCGCCGAGCTCGGCGTCGACATCGACCCGACCGGTCTGCTGGGCAGCTATTCGCTGGCGGTCCAACAGCTCGTGGCGATCGCCCGGGCCATCTCGGCCGACCTCCGCGTGCTGGTCCTCGACGAGCCCACCTCGAGCCTGGACGCGGACGAGTGCGCCGAGCTGTTCCGGGTCATCGGCGACCTCAAGCAGCGCGGCGTGGCGATCGTGTTCGTCTCCCACTTCCTCGACCAGGTCTATGAAGTGTGCGACCGCGTGACCGTGCTCCGCGACGGCAAGCTGATCGGCGATTACCTCACCACCGAGCTGCTGCGGATCGACCTTGTCCAGGCGATGCTGGGCCGCAGCGCGTCCTCGGTCCGCAGCCGTCCCACCCTGCACGTCGCCACCGAGGGGGCACCGCCGTTCCTGTCCGCCCGAGGGATCTCGACGTCGGGCATCCACGACGCCGACGTCGACCTGCTGGAGGGCGAGGTGCTCGGCGTCGCCGGGCTGCTCGGGTCGGGCCGCACGGAGCTGGCCCGCGCCGTCACCGGGATCGACCGGCTGCACGGCGGCATCCTGCGGGTGCAGGGCGCCGAGCGCCATCCCACGGGCCCGCGCGCAGCCATCGAGCTGGGGGTCGTGTACTCCTCGGAGAACCGCCGGGCCGAGGGCATCATCAGCGAGCTCAGCGTGCTGGAGAACATCACGTTGGCCCTCCAGGCCGATCGGGGGGTGCTCCGGCGGATCCCACCCGTGCGCCAGCGCGAGCTGGCCGCCAGCTGGGTCGAGGCCCTCAACATCAAGCCGCCCGACCTCGACCGGCCCGCCGGCACCCTGTCGGGCGGCAACCAGCAGAAGGTGCTGCTGGCCCGCCTGCTGGCGCTGGCGCCCCGGGTGCTCGTCCTCGACGAGCCCACCCGCGGCATCGACGTGGGCGCCAAGGTCGAGGTCCAGAACCTGGTCACCGAGCTGGCCGACAACGGCCTGTCGGTCATGTTCATCTCGGCCGAGCTCGAAGAGGTGCTGCGCGTCGGCAACCGCGTCGCGATCCTGCAGGATGGGCAGGTGGTCGACACGGTGCCCTCGGAGGACCTGACGGTCGACTCGCTGACGGCCATGGTGGTGCGTGCGGAGGTGTCCGATGACTGAGCCACGGCTCGTCGGGGGCGACTCGGGCGGCACACGCGCCGCGAACATCTTCGACGTCGCCCGCCTCGCGGGCGTCTCCCACCAGACCGTCTCCCGGGTGATCAACGACCTGCCCAACGTCCGGCCGGCGACGCGGGCCCGGGTCGAGAAGGCCATCGCCCAGCTCAACTACAGCCCGTCCCCGGCGGCGCGCGCCCTGGTGACCCGCCGCACCCGCACCATCGGGCTGGTCACTCCCGGCATCTCCGACTTCGGACCGACCTCGGTGGCGATGTACTTCAACTTCGCCGCGCGCGCCGCGCGCTACAACGTCCAGTCGGTGAGCACACCCGCCGGCGACCCCAAGGGCATCAGCTCGGTCATCGAAGGCTTGCTCCGGCAGCGGGTGGACGCCCTGGTCCTGGTCGTCACCGACGTGGCCATCCTCGAGCTCGTGCGGGGGCTGGACCTGCGCACCCCCGTCGTGGCGGCGGCCTCGACCCCGAGGCGAGGGCCACTGATCGTCTCCATCGACCAATACCGCGGCGCGCGCGCCGCCGTACGCCACCTGGTCGAGCTGGGCCACGAGCGCATCCTGCACCTCGCGGGACCGACCACCGCCCTGGACGCCATCGAGCGCGTCCGCGGCTGGCGCGACGAGCTCGCCGCCCACCGGTTGGAGGTCGGCGACCCGGTCGTCGGTGACTGGACCGCCGAGAGCGGCTATCGACTGGGGCTCCACCTCGACGTCGAACCCGGCTCGGCGGTGTTCGTCGGCAACGACCACATGTCCATCGGGTTGCTGTCGGCCCTGCGTGAGCGCGGCCTCGACGTGCCGGGCGACGTCAGCGTCGTGGGCTTCGACGACGTGCCCGAGGCGGGCTACCTGTTCCCACCGCTGACGACGGTCCGCCAGGACTTCAGCACGCTCGGTGAGCTGATCATGCACAAGGTGCTGCTGGCGGTCGAGGAACCCGACACCGTCACCGAGGACACGCCGATCCCGACGCGGCTGATCCTGCGTGCCTCCACGCGGGCCGCCGAGTGACGGCAGG
>JAGQUE010000423.1 GCA_020438665.1 Nocardioidaceae bacterium
CACATGTGGGCCATCTCGTGGAGCAGCACCTCGGCGCGCATGGCCCGCTCGGCATAGGTGGGCGCGGTGCGGAACAGCACCGCGTCGGTCCAGGTGACGCACCCCCAGTTCTCCATCGCACCGCCCATGTTGGGCACGAAGACCTGGTCGTAGCGCTCCTGGGGGAACCGTTGGCCGAACCGGTCGCCGAAGAACGCCAGTCCCCTGGCCGTGAGGTCGAACAGCTCGTCGGCGTCGCGGTCGAGGAACGCCCTCGTCGACTGGCGGCTGTAGAGGCCCAGGCTGTAGCCACCGATCTCGCGGCGGAGCTCATAGAACGGGCCGGCATTGATCACCACGACATAGGTCGACAGGGGCGGCGTGTCCGGGAAGATCCAGGTGCGCGCCGCTGCGTCATCGGCAGGCGAGACGTCATCGGGCCCCGCGTTGGACGTGACCGTCCACGACTCCGGTGCCGTGACCGTGAACGCGTGCGGCGCCTTGAGGTCGGGTTGGTCGAAGCAGGCCCAGACCCGCCGCGCGTCGTCGGCCTCGAAGGACATCCAGACATAGACCAGCTTGTCGCTGGGGTCGACCGTGCGCAGGATCCCCGCGCTGCTGCGGGTGTCGGACTGGGCGCTGGCCACGACGAGGACGTTGTCGGCGGCCAGGTCGGGCAGTGGGATCCGGCCGTCGGCGACGGTCGCCAGGTCCAGTTCACGGCCGTTGAGCGTGGCGCGTCGTACGTCGGCAACGCAGTCGACGAACGTCGCGGCTCCGGGGGTGCTGCAGCCGAAGGTGATCGTGGAGACCGACTCGACGGTGTCTCCCTCCAGCAGGCCGGTCAGGTCGACGGCGATGTCGTAGCGCCGGATCTCGAGCAGCGCGGCACGCTCGCGCGCCTCTTGCTCGGTGAGGCTGGCGGGCTGGGTGGGGGCTGATGCGCTCATGAGGGTGACGGTAGCGTCCACAGGGTGACTCCTGCGCCCCTCGGTGACCGTCCCGAGTCCTGGCCCGTCCGAGACTCCCAGGACCGGCATCGCGACGACTGGGTGGTGGCGCTGCGCTCGGACCAGGTGCACCGCCCCGGTCACGAGGAGGACGGGGCGTTCCACCGGATCGTGCTCGAACACCCGGGCGCTGCCGTCGTACTGGCTCTCGACGACGACGACCGGGTCTTCTGCATCACTCAGTACCGCCACGCCGCTCAGCAGCGGCTCGTCGAGCTGCCGGCCGGGCTGTGCGATGTGGCGGGGGAGGATCCGCTGGAGGTGGCGCGCCGAGAGCTGCAGGAGGAGGGCGAGCTGGCGGCGGAGGAGTGGACCCATCTGCTCTCGACCTTCCCGTCGCCGGGCATCTCCAACGAGGAGGTCCACCTCTATGTGGCGCGCCGCCTGCGCCACATCGGCCGGGGGGAGTTCGTGCCCGAGCACGAGGAGGCGGAGATGGAGACGCTCTGGGTGCCTTTCGCCGAGCTGCGCTCCGCCGTCCTCGCCGGGCGTGTCGCCCACGCCCTGGTGGCGCTGGCCGTGCTCGCGTGCGAGGCTCGGGGACTGGTCCCGTCCGCGGACCGCATCGAGTAGGTTGAGCAGGGCGTTTTCGAGGTCGCCACGACGACGTGACGACCGCTAGACAGGAGCGATGCGTTGAAGATCGGCGTTCCGAAGGAAGTCAAGAACCACGAGTACCGGGTGGCCCTCACCCCCGTGGGAGCGCACGAGCTGACCCAGCACGGCCACGAGGTCTTCGTCGAGCGGGGAGCCGGCCTCGGGTCGCAGATCCCCGACGCGGAGTACGTCGCCGCGGGCGCCACGATCTTGGACGGCCCGGACGAGGTCTGGGGCACAGCCGACATGGTGCTCAAGGTCAAGGAGCCCATCGCGGAGGAATACCACCGCATGCGCGAGGGCCTGTTGCTGTTCACCTATCTCCACCTCGCCGCCGACAAGCCGCTGACCGAGGAGCTGATCGCCCGCAAGGTCACCGGCATCGCCTATGAGACCGTGCAGCTGCCCTCGGGCGGGCTGCCGCTGCTCTATCCCATGTCCGAGGTGGCCGGCTGTCTGGCGCCGCAGGTCGGGGCCCACTCGCTGATGAAGGCCCAGGGTGGCCGCGGGGTGCTCATGGGTGGCGTCGGCGGCGTGGCCAACGCCAAGGTCGTCATCATCGGTGCCGGGGTGTCAGGCCAGAACGCCGCCAACATCGCTCTCGGCATGGGCGCCGACGTCACGCTGCTCGACACCGACCTCGACAAGCTCCGGATGTCGTTCTGGCGCTACAACAACCGCGTCCACGGCCTGGCCTCCTCCAAGCTGGCCATCCAGCAGCAGGTCATGGAGGCCGACATGGTGATCGGTGCGGTGCTGATCCCGGGTGCCAAGGCCCCCAAGCTGGTCAGCAACGACCTGGTTGCCCACATGAAGCCGGGCTCGGTGCTGGTCGACATCGCTGTGGACCAGGGCGGCTGCTTCGAGGACACCCATCCGACCACCCACGCCGACCCGACGTTCGCGGTGCACAACTCGATCTTCTACTGCGTGGCGAACATGCCGGGTGCCGTCCCCAACACCTCGACCTATGCGCTCACCAACGCGACGCTGCCCTTCGCGGTCGCGCTGGCCGACAAGGGCTGGGCGCAGGCATGCCGTGACGACCACGCGCTGGCGCTGGGGCTCAACACCCACGCCGGTCAGCTCACCAACCTGCCCGTCGGTGAGGCCCACGGCATGGCGGCCGTCGCACCGGACGCCGTCCTCGGCTGAGGCCGACGAAGCCGGTGGTCACGACGCCCGTCGCCGACCCGCTCGCGCGGGCGGTGCGGACCTACCTCGACCACCTGTCGGTGGAGCGCGGCCTGGCGGCCAACACGCTGGCCTCCTACCGGCGCGACCTGCGTCGCTATCTGGAACACCTGGACGCGGAGGGGGTCGCCTCGCTCGACGAGGTCAGCGAGGCGACCGTGTCGTCGTTCCTCATGCGGTTGCGCGAGGGGAGCGGTGAGCACCCGCCGCTCAGCGCAGCCTCCGCGGCCCGGACGGTGGTGGCGGTGCGCGGCTTCCACAAGTTCGCCGTCCGTGACGGGCTCGCCACCGTCGACCCCGCGGCGGCGATCCGGCCACCGGCGCCGGCCAAGCGACTCCCCAAAGCGCTGCCGTTGTCGGACGTCGAGGCGATCCTGGAGGCGGCGGGAGCGGCCGGCACCACGCTCGCGCTGCGCGACCGGGCACTGCTCGAGGTCCTCTATGGCACCGGTGCCCGCATCTCGGAGGCGGTGGGGCTCGACGTCGACGACCTCGACCTCGAGGACGGCACAGTGCTGCTTCACGGAAAGGGCGGCAAGGAGCGGCTGGTGCCGGTGGGATCCTTCGCCCGGGAGGCCGTGACGGCCTATCTCGTCCGCGGCCGTCCCGAGCTCGTGGCCGCCGGCCGGGGGACGCCCGGGCTCTTCCTCAACGCACGCGGCGGCCGGCTGTCGCGCCAGTCGGCCTGGGCCGTGCTCCAGCGTGCGGCGGAGCGGGCCGGCGTCACCCAGACCGTCTCGCCCCACACGTTGCGCCACTCCTTCGCGACCCACCTGCTCGACGGGGGCGCGGACGTGCGCGTGGTCCAGGAGCTGCTGGGTCACGCCTCGGTGACGACAACCCAGGTCTATACGCTCGTCACCGTGGACAACCTGCGCGAGGTCTTCGCGACCGCGCACCCGCGGGCCCGCGAGTGAGCGCCGGGCGCCTCCAGGTCCCGCTCGAGCCGTCACCGGACGCGGCGTACGACGCCTTCACCGACTGGGTAGCCGGCCTGGGGCTGAGTCTCTATCCCCACCAGGACGAGGCCGTGGTCGAGCTGCTCGGCGGCGGCAACGTCGTCCTGGCGACGCCCACCGGGTCCGGGAAGTCCCTGGTCGCCACCGGCGCGATCGTCGGCGCGCTCGCCGAGCGGCGCCGCGCCTGGTACACCGCACCGATCAAGGCGCTGGTGAGCGAGAAGTTCTTCGACCTCTGCGCCGTCTTCGGTGCCGACCGGGTCGGCATGATGACCGGCGACGCGTCGGTCAACGCGGGCGCTCCGATCATCACGTGCACCGCCGAGGTGTTGGCCAACATCGCGCTGCGCGAGGGCGCCGCCGCCGAGGCCGGGCTGGTCGTGATGGACGAGTTCCACTTCTATGCCGAGCCCGACCGCGGCTGGGCCT
>JAGQUE010000424.1 GCA_020438665.1 Nocardioidaceae bacterium
TCACCACCGGCTCAAGACGCTCACGTCGTGGCGCTATGTGATGCCCGAACCCGGGGTCTACGTCTGGACCAGCCCGCATGGCTATGTGTTCCTCCGCGACCATTCCGGCACGGTCGACGTCACCCCGCCTGGGCTCCGCGCCGTCCCCGCCTGCCACACCACCGACGACGATGACGAGGGTGACGGCCCCGGCGGCACCGACCCGCCCGACTCCTAGCCACCCAGCCCCGCGACCCCGCCACGCACCCATCCGGTGGGGCCACCGGCATGCCCGGAGCCCACTAGCCGGTGCGGGCGACGCAGCAGACTCGTCGCCGGCGCCAGTTGGGTCTGCTGGTGGACGCAACCGCCGACGAGCCGATGATCAACCTGCCAGAGCTGTTCAGTCCCCACCGCCGTGCGCGAGCGAACCCTCGACGGAAGCGGCGTACGGCGTCTGCCGGGATCGGGTGGTCAGAGACGGCCAGGGCGTAGCGCTGACACCGGGCGATCCGCGCGCGGAGCCGGCCGGTCACCTGCGCCGCTCCCCGCCTCGGAGGCCGGGCCCTCAAACAGCGCCAGGCCGAGGGCGACCCCGAGGGCGAGGACGCCCCGCCGCCCGTGCCGACCGGCCCGCACCGGTCGCTCCGTGCTGGGTGGCGCTGCGAGTCTCTTGCCTGATGGTACGGCGGCCTTCGTGTGACCTGCCGACGTAGCGTGGCTCCTCGTGGCCCCGCCTGCGACCTATCTCGCCCGAGACTCCCGGCGTGGCCGGCTGACGCTCCTGGCACTCACGCTCGGGTCGGGGATCGTGATCCTCGATGGGACGGTGGTCAACGTTGCCCTCCGGACGATCGGGGTCGAGCTCGGCGCATCCCTGGGGCAGCTGCAGTGGGTGGTCAACGGCTATCTGCTCGCCCTGGCGTCCCTGGTGCTCCTCGGCGGGGCGCTCGGCGATCGGCTCGGGCGGCGGCGGGTGTACGTCGCCGGCATGGGGCTGTTCATGCTCGGCTCCGTCGCCTGTGCGCTGGCTCCGACGATCGAGGTGCTCATCGTGACCCGGGTCGGCCAGGGTGTCGGTGGCGCCTTGCTGATGCCCGGGGCGCTGGCGATCATCCAGGCGTCGTACGCCCCAGTCGACCGGGGCCCGGCCATCGGCACCTGGGCTGGGATGGCGGGGGTCGGGGCGGCTATCGGCCCCTTCGTCGGTGGGTGGCTGGTCGACCATGGCGGCTGGCGCTGGGTCTTCGGGATCAACGTGCCCTTCTGCCTGGTCGTGCTGGCGATCGCGCTGGTCGTCGTCCCCGAGAGCCGCGATGCCGAGTCGAGCGGTCGCTTCGACCTCGGCGGGGCGGCCCTGACCGTCATCGCCCTCGGGGCGTTGACCTGGGCACTGATCGCCGCTCCCGAGTCGCCGCCGTGGGCCGTCGCCGGTGCGGTCGTGGTGGCCGTCGTCGCCGGCACCGCCTTCCTGCTGCTGGAGCGGCGACTCCCGCGGCCGATGGTGCCGCTCGGCCTCTTCGGCTCCCGCGTCTTCGCCGCGGCCAACGCCATGACGTTCCTCGTCTATGGCGCGTTGGGCGCCGTCCTGTTCATGCTGGTGCTGCAGCTCCAGGTCTCAGCTGGCTGGTCCGCCCTCGCGGCGGGCCTGGTCGGTCTCCCCGTGACGATCGCGATGATGCTGCTGTCGTCGCGCACCGCGGGCTTGTCGCAGCGGATCGGGCCGCGGCTCCCGATGAGCCTCGGCCCGCTCATCTGCGCCGCGGGCGTCACCGCGCTGCTCGCGGTCGGGCGCGATGCCACGTGGCTCGCCGTTCTTCCGGGCATCGTCGTCTTCGCGCTCGGCCTGTCGCTGCTGGTGTCACCGCTGACGGCGACCGTGCTCGCCGAGGCGCCCGACCGGTTCGCCGGCATCGCGAGCGGTATCAACAACGCGGTGGCCCGCGCCGGGTCGCTGCTCGCGGTGGCGGCGCTCCCGGCCATCGCCGGCCTCAGCGGGGCCGCCTATCGGGACCCGGCGGCGATGACCTCGGGCTATCGCACCGCGATGGTCCTGTGCGCCGTGCTCCTGCTCGCGGGAGGTGCCGTCAGCTGGGTCGGCCTGCGTGCAACCGAGCCAGGCTCGCGGTCACCGCAGGCCTCGCAGGTCGAGGATGGGTGACGACGCCCAAGACCCGCAGCTGTCACTCGAAGAGCCGGTCCTCCGCCTCCACGGACGTGATTTCCAGCCGCAGTCGCCACACGACCTCATGAGGCACGCCGAGTCGCGTAAGAGTGACTTGGACCTGGGCGAGAACCCACCCTTGCTGCCCGAGAACGGCACGCTCCGCCTCGGTCGCGGTGCGCAGCCAGACGACGGGTCGCCCTTCGCTGTCGCGGAGCCAGTGGCCGTCCCGGACACCCCAGGGGGCGAGCGCGGCGACCATCGGGACCATGGCGGCGTCCATGGATCGTCCGAGGCGTTCGCCATCCATGCCGCCACGCTAGCCGCCGCATGTCGGGGGACGAGGGTCAGCCGACGGCGACAGCCAGCACGTGCCCGTCGGGGTCGAGCGCATAGCCGACGTGCTCACCCCACGGTCGCAGGGCAATCCGGGACAGGAGTCGGCCGCCCGCGGCCTCGACCCGGTCGAGGATCTCGGCGGCGTCGGCCCGACGGAGATAGAGCTCGCAGCGCTGGCCAGCCCCGATGCCGATCCCGGGCACGAGAGCGGCCATGTCCGAGGCGGGCATCAACCCCAGGGTGGTGCCACCGAGGTCGAGCTCGGTCATGCCGGGCACGTCGAGCGAAGGCGCAAGCCCGAGCACGGTGCCATAGAACGACGCCGCACGCTGCTGGTCCGCGACGTAGAAGATGACCTCGGTGGCGTTCACCCGGCCATCATCGCCGATGCTCGTCGCGGGCTTCCCGCAGGAGCCGGATCGCGTGGGGACCGACGCAACCTCATGGCGACGCCGGCCGGACGGCCCGCACCACGTGGTCGACGTGGTGCTGGGCGCCGCCGCCCCCGCTGATCTCACGGTCGCGCTTGCCGTCGACGACCACGGTCCAGTCGGCAGGGACCCCGGCGGCGACCTCCTCGACCTGGAGATAGGCGTCGGGGTCGAAGCCGCGCTCGCGGGCCTCGGTCCAGTCGACGTCGGCGTGGTGCACGAACAGCAGCGTCCCGCCGGGAGCGACCAGCCGCAGGAGGGTGGCGAGCGGCTCGCCGACCGAGTCGGGGATGGCCGGATAGAAGGCCGACACCAGGTCGAAGCCGCCCTCCGGAAGCGCCGCCTCGGTCAGGCCGGCGTGGACCCACGTCACCTCGACCCCGGCCTCGGCCGCCGCCGCGCGGCCGCGCTCGAGCGCTACCGACGACACGTCGAGGGCGGTGACCCGCCAGCCCTGCTGGGCCAGCCAGATGGCGTCGGCCCCCTCGCCGCACCCGACGTCGAGTGCGCGCCCCGGCGTCATCCCGCCCATCTCGGTGACCAGGGCGTGGTTGGGGTTGCCGCTCCAGACCCGTTTCTCGGCGGAGTAGTGCTCGTCCCAGTCCACGACACCGCCACCCCCGCCGTGACCATGACCGTGTCCGGAGGTGCCCTGGTGGTCGTGCTCGGTCATAGCTCCCTCAGATCCGCGGCATCGACGATGCGATAGGCGTAGCCCTGCTCGGCGAGGAAACGCTGCCGGTTCTGGGCATAGTCGGCGTCGAGCGTGTCACGCGCGACGATGGTGTAGAACCGCGCGGTCCGGCCGTCGGCCTTGGGTCGCAGCAGTCGGCCGAGCCGTTGCGCCTCCTCCTGGCGCGAGCCGAACGACCCGGACACCTGGATCGCCACCGCGGCCTCGGGCAGGTCGATGGAGAAGCTGGCGACCTTGGACACGACGAGCAGGGCGATCTCACCGCGGCGGAAGGCGTCGAAGAGCCGCTGTCGCTCGGCGACCGGTGTCTCGCCCTTGATCACGGGGGCGTCGAGGTCGGCGGCGATCTCGTCGAGCTGGTCGAGGTATTGGCCGATCACGAGGGTCGGCTCCCCGGCGTGGTGGGCGACGAGGTCCTCGGCCACGCGGGTCTTGGCCGGCGTGCAGGCCGCCAGGCGGTAGCGGTCGTCGGGCTCGGCCGTCGCATAGGCGATCCGCTCGGAGTGGTCGAGGCTGACCCGCACCTCGACACAGTCGGCCGGCGCGATCCAGCCCTGTGCCTCGATGTCCTTCCACGGCGCGTNNTAGCGCTTGGGTCCGATCAGGCTGAACACGTCGCCCTCGCGGCCGTCCTCGCGCACCAGCGTCGCGGTCAGGCCGAGCCGGCGGCGCGCCTGCAGGTCGGCGGTCATCCGGAAGATCGGCGCGGGCAGCAGGTGGACCTCGTCATAGATGATCAGGCCCCAGTCGCGGGCGTCGAACAGCTCGAGGTGGGCATAGGCGCCCTTCCGCCGCGTCGTCATCACCTGGTAGGTCGCGATGGTGA
>JAGQUE010000035.1:0-12799 GCA_020438665.1 Nocardioidaceae bacterium
GACCGCCACGGCGGCGATCCCCACGAGGCTCGCCGTGAGGCCGACCACCACCCCGACGGGGGCACGATCGGCGTCATAGGGCACGAGGAAATAGACGAGCAGCAGCCCCACCGGGGGCGCCAGGTTGGTCAGCCACGAGCGTGCCACGCTCGGACTTTAGCCCGCGCGGACCTCAGTCCAGCGGCGGCTCGGCGGTGAGCGCGATGCGTGCTCGCGCGCGGCCCAGCTCGGCGCTGACCACACTGACACTGACCATCACCGCGGTGAGCACCACGAGCCACCAGACCAGGCCGACGGCGACGCCGACGACGCCGTAGCGCTCGGAGTTGCGGCCGATCAGACCCGGCAGATAGAGCCCGGACCCCCAACCGGCCGCGGTCTGCGCGAGGGCGCCATAGACGGCGCCGGGCCACAGCGCCCGGAACGGCACCCGGCGGGCCAGCAGCAGGTGGAGCACCAGCGCCCACCCGAGCACGGCGAAGCCGAGCAGCAGCGGCACGATCACCAGCGACCCGAGGCCGGTCCCGCGCGCGATGCCCGCGACCCAGGTCACCAGGGCCGAGGCGCCCACCATGAGCAGCACCCCCAGCAGGCCGTACGGCGCCCCACGGAAGCCGAGATAGGGCAACCGCCAGGCGCTGTCGACCGTGCGTCGGAGGGTGCGGGCGAAGCTGTTGACCGAGAAGAGCACGATCAGGACGCTCAGCAGGCTGGTTCCCGACACCACGTCCGGGGGCCGGGTGAACAGCAGGTGCATGGTCTCGGCGGCCGTCCCGGTCAGCTCGAACTTGCGGATGAAGTAGTCGGCCAGCCCCTGCCCGTCCGACGACGTCATGATCGTCGCGGTGACGACCAGCAAGGGCACCAGCGCGATGAACGCCTGACCAGCGAGCATCAGCACCCGGTCCCGGACGTCGACCGACAGGTGCGCCCGCACGGCACGCACCCACACCGGGTCGCCGGGCCGCTCGCGCATCAGGTCCAGCGCCAGGGTCCTGACGTGGTCGACCTGCTCGCGGATCGGCATGGCGGCATCATCCCCCACGAGGGCGGCTCACTGGAGCGCCGCGGTCAGCCGCATCACGTTGTCGACGTACTTCAGACGCGGCGGGCGCCGTTCCCACTCCTCCATCGTCAGCTCCCGCGCCCGCGACCGGTAGTCGTCCTGCACCGCTCGCATCGCATCGACGACCTCACTGCCCAGCATCATCAGGCTGATCTCGTAGTTGAGCCCGAACGACCGCATGTCCATGTTGCTCGACCCGATGACGGCGACGTCGTCGTCGACGGTGAAGTGTTTGGCGTGCAGGACCAGCGGCGCGGGATAGAGATGGATCCGCACACCCGCCTCCAGCAGCGCGCGATAGTACGACGCCTGCGCGTGCCCGACCATGAACTGGTCGGACTGCTCGCTCACGAACAGCTCCACGGCAACACCGCGCTGGGCGGCCGTGGTGACGGCATAGAGCAGCGACTCGTCGGGGACGAAATAGGGACTCGTGATCGAGAGCCGTTCGGTGGCGGCATAGATCAACGTCGTGAACAGGCGCAGGTTGTTCTCGGACGGATAGCCCGGCCCGCTCGGCACCAGCTGGCACGCCACGCCCCCGACGATGCCCTCGCCCACGGCGGGCGGCGCCGGCGGGCCGAGCCCGACCTCGAGTCCCTCCTCGGTCTCGGCGAACCAGTCCTGCGCGAAGACCGCGTCCAAGGCGGTCACGATCGGTCCCTGCACCCGCACCATCAGCTCCACCCACTGGCGCCCCGCCTTGTGGTTCTTGGGCTTGTTGTAGCCGGGCTCGGTCAGGTTGAGCGAGCCGGTGAAGCCGACCCGTCCGTCCACCACCAGGAGCTTGCGGTGGTTGCGCAGGTCCGGCCGCCGGATCTTGCCGCGCAGCGGCGCTATGGGCAGCATCTCGCGCCAGCGGATCCGGGTCTCACCCAGTCGCGCGACGAGCTGGTCATACCCCGGGATCCCCTTGGAGCCCAGGTGGTCGAAGAGCAGGCGTACGTCCACTCCGCGCGCGGCCGCTGCGGTCATCGCGTCGAAGAGCGGCGCGGTCACCTCGTCCCACGCGGTGATATAGAACTCCACGTGGACGAACCGCTCGGCGTTCTCGACCGCCTCGGCCATCGCCCGGATCGTCTCGCCATAGTCGGGCAGCAGCTCGACAGTGTTGTCACCGAGGAGCGGCAACGAGCCCAGCGTGCGGTTGAGCCAGACCACCGACGGAAGGTAGTCGGGCAGCTCGACGTCGGGCAGGTCGTCCACGACGGCGCGCGCCCGCTGGGCGATGACGTCGTTGACGCGTTGTTGTCGCTCGTGCCGCGTGCGCTCCAGGCGGGCGCGCCCCAGCACCAGGAACAGCAGCGTGCCGACGACCGGCCACAGCAGGACGGCCAGCAGCCACGCCATCCCCGTGGAGGGTTTCCGGTTGCCCGGGATCACTCCGAGCGCGACGATGCGCAGCCCGATCCCGAGGACCACGAGCAGGGCGGCGGCCAGGGCGACGAGCGTCGTTCCCGAATTCGGCATGGCGGCACGTTAGCCTGCGGATGAGTCGATTCGCCTGCGTCGACCTCGGGCCCACCACCATCCCTCGGGAGGAACCATGCAGCCTTCACTCGCCCCCACCTGGCAGATGCTCGTTGTGCGCGGCGTGCTCGGCCTCCTGCTCGGCATCCTGGCGATCGCCTGGCCGATCTCGACCGCGCTCGCGCTGATCACCCTCTTCGGGATCTGGGCCCTCGTCGACGGGGTGTCGTCCCTGGTGCAGGCATTCGTCAAGCCCAACCCCGGGCTGATCCGCGTCGCGCTGGCGCTGATGGGCCTGGTGGGCGTGGTTGCCGGCTTCGTCGCCATCGTCCACCCGATCAACGCTGCCGTCACACTGACGTGGTTCCTCGGCATCTGGCTGATCGCCCGTGGCGTCATGGAGCTGCTGCTGGCGTTCACGGCCAGCTCGCTGCGGCCGCAGTGGCTGATCCTCGTCGGGGCCGTGATCGACTTCGTCCTCGGCATCATGTTCGCGCTCAACCCTGGCAAGGGCGCGCTCGGGATCGCCACGTTCTTGGGCATCGTGGCGCTCGCCTGGGGTGCCGCCTACCTCGCCGCCGGCTTCGCGCTACGCAAGGTCACCACCGCGGTCGACGTCACGCCGGCCGCCTGACCGGTGCCCTCGTCCCGCTCGCTCACCGCGCTGTCGCGAGCCCTTGCGGTCCTCGCGTGCCTGGTCCTGCCGCTGGCGCTCGTGTCGGCCTGGGTGTCGATGGTCGCGACCGACACCGATCGCTACGTGCGCACGGTGGGTCCGCTCGCCGACAGCCAGGTGGTCAAGGACGAGGTGGAGAAGCGGATCGAGACCCGGGTGATGTCCTCACTCGACGTCCAGACGAGGATCCGCCAGCTGACCGACCAGGTCCGCAACGAGCGGCTCAACGGCTGGCTGCGTGCCCACCAGGGCGAGCTCGGCGACGGTGTGCGCAACGCGGTGCGCGCCGCGGTGCGCCGGGCCGTCGTCACGGTCGTGGACAGCGACCAGTTCCGGCCGGCGTGGGAGGAGGCCAATCGGTCCGCCCATGCCCAGCTGATCGCCGTGCTCGAGGGCGACTCCGGGGCCCTCGACGATCGCGGAAACGTGAGTGTTCCGCTCGGGACCTTGATCGGGACGGCCTTGGGAATCCTCGTCGACGAAGGTCTGCTCAGCGCCGACCGGGTCCCCGAGATCGACGCGAGCTTCCCACTGCTCGATGCCGATCAGGTGCACCGGGCGCAGCGCCTCTACCGCCTCGTGAGGGCGCTCGGGGTCGCGCTTCCGGTCCTGACGCTGGTGCTGGCGCTCGCCGCCGTCGTGGTGGGCCCGCAGCGGCGCCGGGTGGTCGTCTGGCTCGGAGTGGGTGCTGCCCTCGCGGCCGGCGTGGTCCTGGCGCTCCTGGTGCTCGGGCGCGGCCAGGTGCTCGGGATGCTCGGGCAGGATGACCGAGCGCTCGTCGGCGCCGTGTGGGACGTGGTGGCCCGCGGGCTGATCGTGACCGTCGGGGTCACCGCAGCAGTCGGTCTCGTGGCCGCGGCCGGCGGGTGGCTCGCCGGGAGGGCGGGCCGGCGGGATCAGATCTCGGCGTAGCGGGTGACGGCCTCGACGAGGTCGGCGACGGAGTCGACGATGCGGCTGGGCCGGTAGGGATAGTTCTCAACCTCGTCGGCGCGGGTGGACCCGGTGGTCACCAGGATCGTCCGCAGCCCGGCCTCCAGCCCCGAGATCACGTCGGTCTCCATCCGGTCGCCCACGATGACGGTGGTCTCGGAGTGTGCCTCGAGCCGGTTGAGGGCGCTGCGCATCATCAGCGGGTTGGGCTTGCCGACGTAGTAGGGCTTGCGCCCCGTCGCCGTCTGGATCAGCGCCGCCACCGACCCCGTGGCCGGCAGGGTGCCGAGCGGGCTCGGGCCGCTCGGGTCGGGGTTGGTGGCGATGAAGCGGGCGCCCTTCTCGATCAGCCGGATGGCGCGGGTGATCTGCTCGAAGGAATAGGTGCGGGTCTCGCCCAGCACGACATAGTCGGGCTTGCGGTCGGTCATCACATAGCCGGCGTCGTGCATCGCCGTGATGAGGCCGGACTCGCCGACGACGTACGCCGTCCCGTCCGGGCGCTGCTCGGCCAGGAACTGGGCGGTGGCCATCGCCGAGGTCCAGATCCGCCCCTCGGGGACGTCGATGCCGGACGCGAGCAGGCGGGCACGGAGGTCTCGGGGGGTGAAGATCGAGTTGTTGGTGAGCAGCAGGTACTTCAGGCCGGACCGCTCGAGGGTGGCGATGAACTCGGCCGCGCCGGGGATCGGGTCCTCCTCACGGACGAGCACGCCGTCCATGTCGGTCAACCAGGAGAGGATCGGCTTGGACTCGGTCATGGCGCCATTGTCCCGGCAGGTGGTGTCGCGAAGCGAAACGGGGCGAGGCCGCTCGGCCGCGCTCCCCGACAGGGCCGCTGGGCGCATACTCGGTCGAGCGCTGTCGGTGCCGCCCTCTACGGTCGGCAGATGCCCACCACCACCACCCCGTTCGCGATCGAGGCCGAGGGCCTCGTCAAACACTTCGGCGACACCGTCGCCGTCGACGACGTCAGCTTCGGCGTCCCCGCTGGCACCGTGCTCGGCATGCTCGGGCCCAACGGCGCCGGCAAGACCACCACCGTCCGGATGATGACCACGCTCACCCGCCCGACCCGTGGCACGGCCCGCGTGGCCGGCCACGACGTCGTGCGCGAGCCCGACGCCGTACGCCGCTCGATGGGACTGACCGGCCAGGCGGCCACGGTCGACGAGCTGCTGACCGGGCGCGAGAACCTCCGCCTGATCGGCTCCCTCTATGGCCTCGACAGCGCGACCATCGCTCGCCAGACCGACGACCTGCTCGAGCGGTTCTCGCTGACCGACGCCGGGAGCCGGGTCGTCAAGACCTACTCCGGCGGCATGCGGCGCCGGCTCGACCTGGCGGTCAGCCTGATCGCGACACCGCCGGTGCTGTTCCTCGACGAGCCCACCACCGGACTCGACCCGCGCAGCCGCGTCGAGCTGTGGGACGTGCTGCGCGAGCTCGTGGGCGACGGCACGACACTGCTGTTGACCACCCAATACCTCGAGGAGGCCGATCAGCTCGCCGACGACATCGTGGTGATCGACAAGGGCCACATCATCGCTCAGGGCACGCCGCTGGAGCTCAAGGACGCCTCCGGCAAGGCAGCGCTCGTGGTCACGGTGTCGCGGGCCGACGACCTCGACGAGGCCGAGCGGATGTTGCGCGACATCGTCGCCGAGGTTCACGTCGACCGCGCCTCGCGCAGTCTGACCGCGCCGGCCGACGGGCTGCGCGACGTGACCCGCGCCGCCGCGCTGTTCGAGACCAGCGCCATCGAGCTCGACGACCTCGGCCTCCAGCGGCCGAGCCTCGACGACGTGTTCCTCCACCTCACCGGCCACCGCGCCGAGGACCCCCAGACCGATCCCGACCTCGAGGAGGTCTCGTCATGACCGCCACCGCGCCGCTCCCCCACCTCGAGCGACCGACGATCAGGCCCACCAGCCTGCTGAGCCAGTCGCTGGCGATCACCCACCGCAACCTCATCCACATCAAGCGGATGCCCGAGATGCTGATGGACGTCACCATCCAGCCGGTGATGTTCGTCGTGCTGTTCGCATTCGTCTTCGGTGGCTCGATCAACGTGGCCGGCGCTGCCTCCGGCTACCGCGAGTGGCTGCTCGGCGGGATCATGGGCCAGACGATCGCCTTCGCGTCGTTCATCGTGGCGATCGGGCTGACCAACGACCTCGACAAGGGGATCGTCGACCGGATGCGGTCGCTGCCGATCAGCCCGGCGGCCGTGCTGGTGGGGCGCAGCTTCTCCAGCCTGATCCACTCGACGATCGGCATCGTGGTGATGTCGGTGACGGGGTTGTTCATCGGCTGGCGCATCCGCGGCAGCGTGGTCGACGCGCTGGTCGGCTATGGCCTCCTGCTCCTGTGGGGCATCGCGATGATCTGGCTCGGCATCCTCGTCGGCTCGTCGATGCGCTCGGTGGAGGCCGTCCAGGGCGTCATGTTCACCACGATCTTCCCGCTGACGTTCCTGTCCAACGCCTTCGCGCCGACCGAGCGGATGACGCCGGTGCTGCGGACCCTTGCGGAGTGGAACCCGATCTCCTCGCTGGTCCAGGGCGTCCGGGAGTCCTGGGGCAACACCAGCCCGGTGGGAGCCGACGCCGCCCTGCCTCTGCAACACCCCGTGCTGGCCACCGTGCTGTGGACCGTCGGCCTGATCCTGCTGCTGGCTCCGCTGTCGATCCGCGCCTTCCAGCGCCGGACGTCGGCCTAGCCGGGTCAGGCGAGCACGCGCGTCCGGTCGGGGTCCCAGAAGGGCTTGAGCGAGACCCGGGCCGGCACGCGCGTGCCGGCGATGTCGATCTCGAACGACCCCGCCGCCAGGTCGGCGGCGGTGAAGCCGGACTCGCGGGAGACCTCGGCGATGCCGCAGGCCGCCCCGAGGCTGTGGCCGAAGGCGGCACTGCGCACGATGCCGACGGGCTGGCCGTCCCAGAAGACCGGCTCGACCCCGTGGAGGTCGTGGTCGGGTGACTCGAGGATCACGTTGACCAGGCGCTTGGCCAGCGGCCCGGACTCCTTCTGGCGCAGCAGCGCGTCGCGGCCGACGAAGCCGCCCGGCTTGTCCCAGGCGACGGCGAAGCCGAGACCCGCCTCCAGCGGGGTGTCGGAGGAGTCGATGTCGTGGCCCATGTCGCGGAAGGCCTTCTCCAGCCGCATGGTGTCCAGCGCGCCGATGCCGGTCGGGCGGAAGCCCAGGTCGGCGCCGGCCTCGCGCAGCTGGTCATAGAGCGTCGCGCCGAACTCCGTCGGGACCAGCAGGTCCCAGCCGAGCTCGCCGACATAGGTGACCCGCAGCGCCCAGAGCGGCGTATAGCCGAGCTCGACCCGCTGAGCGGTCAGATAGGGGAACGCCTCGTTGGACCAGTCATCGGGGCTGAGCCGCTGGAGCAGCTCGCGCGACCGGGGACCTTGGACCGAGAGCAGGGCGAACCCGCTGCTCTGGTCGGTCACCGTCAGGAACTCGCCGTCGTGGGTGTGGCGTCGGATCCACGACGGCACCCGGCGGTGGATGTTGTCGCCCGTGACGACCATGAACTGGTCGTCGGCCAACCGGGTCACCGTGACGTCGGCGACGATGCCGCCGCGCTCGTTGAGCCACTGGGTATAGACCACGCGCCCCACCGAGGTGTCCACGTTGTTGGAGCAGACCCGGTTGAGGACGGTCACCGCGTGAGGGCCCTGCACCAGCCACTGGGACATCAGGGTCAGGTCGAAGATCCCCACGTTGGCGCGGGTGTTGAGGTGCTCCTCACGGGTCCGCTCGAACGCCTCGCCCCGGTCGAAGCCCCACTCCACGGTCGGCGTCGCGCCGGGGCCGCCGAAGAACTCGGGGAACTCCCAACCGCTGGTCGCTCCGAAATAGGCGCCGTCGGCGACATGGTGCTGGTGGTAGGGAGAACGGCGTACGTCGCGACCAAGCCGGGGCTGGGCGTTGGGCCAGGCCAGGTCGCTGAGCAGGAAGCCGAGCCGCTCGACGGTCCGCTCCTTGCGGAAGAGCCGGGTGGACTGGAACTCGTGGGCCCGGTCGGCGCACACAACGGTGACGTCGAGCGGCGGCAGCTCCTCGACCATCCAGGTCGCCATCACCGAGCCCACACCACCGCCGGTGAGGATGCCGATGGAGTTGAGGCCGCACGCGAGATAGAGGCCGTCGACCTCCGGTGACTCGCCGAGCATCGGCGACAGGTCGTCAGTGAAGCTCTCGGGGCCGCAGAAGAGCGTCCGGATGCCGGCGTCCTCGAGCGCCGGGAACCGTCGCATCGCCCGCTCGAGGAACGGCGCCATCCGGTCCCAGTCGGGCGGCAGGACCGCGAAGGCGCTGTCGCGCGGCGTGCCGTCGAGCGCCCACGCCTTGGCGACCGGCTCGAACATGCCGACCAGGAGACCGCCGCCCTCCTCGCGGTAGTAGCCATAGGCCTCGGGGTCCTCGGTGACCGGCACGCCTTCGGGGGTGACACCGTCGATCGGCTCGGTCAGCAGGTAGTAGTGCTCGGCCGCCTGGAGCGGGACCGTCACCCCGGCCTTGGCGGCGAGCTCGCGTCCCCACAGACCGGCAGCGAGCACGACCTTCTCGCACTCGACGGTGCCGCGCTCGGTGTGGACGCCGACGACGCGGCCCTTCTCGATCGCGAAGCCGGTGACCTCGGTGTCCTCGACGATCCGGGCGCCCTTCATACGCGCGCCCTTGGCCAGCGACATCGTCACGTCGACCGGGTTGGCCCGGCCCTCGTCGGGGGTCCAGAAGCCGTGGATGACGTCGTCGGTGCGCATCAGCGGCACCAGGTCGGCCACCTCGCGGGGCGAGAGGATCTCCTTGGTCATCCCGACCGAGCGCATATAGGCGGTCTCGCGGCGGTAGGACTCGTCGGAGCGCGGCGTCGTGGCGAGCTGGAGATAGCCGACCTGCTTGAAGCCGGTGGACAGCCCGGTCTCCTGCTCCAGTCGCGCATAGAGGTCACGTGAGTAGCGCGCCATCCAGAGCGCGTCCTCGCTGGCGCCTCCCGACACGATCTCACCCGCCGCGTGCCACGTCGTCCCGGACGTGAGCTGCTTGCGCTCCAGCAGCAGGACGTCCTGGCCCAGTCCGGCCAGGTGATAGGCGATCGACGTCCCGATCACACCGCCGCCCACCACGACGTACTGCGCCCGGCTGGGCAGCTCGCCGCTGGAGGCGGCCTCGGCGGCCCGGGCCGCGGCCGGGTTGATGGCGGCGAAGTCGACGGACATGAGCGCAGCCTGCCACGGGACTGACTGACCGTTCAATCACCCCGCGAAAAGATCTCCGCGCTCCTCGACGCGGGCCAGCACCTGCTCGAAGGTGAGCTGGGAGATGTCGAGCGGGTCCTCGGCGCCGGCCCCGACCTCGGCCCAGGTGAGCGGCGCGGCAACATAGGGCCGGTCGCGTCCGCGCAGGGAGTAGGGCGACACGGTCGTCTTGGACCCGGAGTTCTGGGACCAGTCCAAGAAGACCTTGCCCGGCCGCTTCGCCTTGGTCATGGTCGCGGTCACCAGCGCGCCGTGCTCGCGTTGGAGCTCCTCGGCGATCTCCTTGGCGAGCGCCGTCGTTCCGTCGGGGTCCAGGTCGCCCGGCAGCGCGGCATAGAGGTGGAGGCCCTTGGAGCCGGAGGTCACCGGGCGACCCTCGAGGCCGCGCTCGGCCAGCCGGTCGCGGACCAGCAGTGCCACCTGACAGCACTCCCCCAGCCCCGCCGGCTCGCCGGGGTCCAGGTCGATGACCAGGCGGTCCGGGTTGACCGGGTCGCCGTCATCGTCGACCGTCCACTGGTGGACGTGGAGCTCCAGCGCCGCCAGGTTGGCCAGCCAGGTGAGCGTGGCGAGGTCGTCGACGATCGGGAACACGAGGACGTCGCCGTTGCGCGACGGCGCGCGGCTGCCCGTGGTCGGCACGCGGGCGGTGTGCACCCAGGAGGGGGTGCCGTTGGGGGCGTTCTTCTCGAAGAAGCTCGACTCGTTGACGCCGTTGGGCCAGCGGATCCGGGTGACGGGCCGGTGCGCCAGATGTGGCAGGAGCACAGGCGCGACCTGGGCGTAGTAGTGGAGCACCTCGCCCTTGGTGGTTCCGGTGCGCGGATAGAGCACCTTGTCGAGGTTGCTCAGCGTCAGCGTGCGCCCCTCGACGTCGACGCGGACCTCACCGGGCACGCGGCGTCACCGGCCGATCGCGATCACCGGCGTGGCGGCCGGGTCGAGCCCGCGCATCAGGCGGACCATCATCGAGCGCGGGACGCTGACGCAGCCCCCGGTCGCTCCCGACCCGTTGACGTGCAGGAAGATCCCCGAGCCGCGGTGGCGGACCTGGCCATAATTGAAGCCGGTCACGACGGCGTACTCGTATTGCGTCGGGAAGTCCTTGAGCCGCTCGGAGGAGTTGGCGTGGGACGACGGCAGCCACCAGCGGAACCCGACGGCGGACTTGTTGCGGTAGCGGTTGTAGAAGTCGGAGCGGTTGTCCTGGACCCAGAAGTCGCCCTTGCGGATCTTGCGATAGGGCAGCGACCACGCCGCTCTGGCCCGATGGGTGCCGAACGACGAGATGAGCTTGTGGGTGCCGAGCGGCGTCGTCCCCGTGCCCTGCTTGCGCCGGTGGGGCTTGACCAGCCCGCCATAACCGAGGCGACCGTCGGTGGTGGTCGCCCTCGCCTCCCAGCCGCTGTCGGTCCGGACCCACCACGTGACCACGGCGTGATAGCCGCTGGTCCGGTTGACCGTCACGACCTGGGTGGTGGCGGAGCCGGCGCGGACGGTGACACCCCCGAGGGTGAAGGCGTCGTCGACGCGGCCGACCGGCACCCGCGCGGACGCCGCCTCGGGGGTCACCAGGAGCAGGGCGGTGAGGGCCACCACGAGCAGTCGCCTCATGTCTGCAGGTCCTCCGGGGTGAGGTCGGTGCGAACGCCGCAGAACGCGGGCTGGCGCAACCGCAGCTGGCTGGACAGGCCGAGTGACTCGACGTCGACGACGAGCACCGGCTCGACCCAGTGTGTACCCGCCGCGTCGATCTTGGGCACCTCATCCGCGAACGGGCTGCTCGCGCGAGCGTGCCCGGCCAGTGCCTCCTTGAGCAGGGGACCGACCTTGCCGGCGATGCCGCTGCCGACCCGGCCGCGATAGATCAGCCCGTCGGCGGAGGGCTCGCCGACGAGGACGGCGCCGAGCCGGCTGCTCGAGTCGGTCTCGAGCCGCCACCCACCGACGACGTAGGACTCGCGGCGCCGATGGGGGAACTTCAGCCAGTTCCTGCTGCGCTGTCCGAACTCATAGCGCGAGGACCGGCGCTTGCTGACGATGCCCTCGAGGTGCTGCTGCTTCGTCGCCTCGAGGAGCATCGGGCCGTCGTCATAGGTGTCGGGTACCAGCCAGTGACCTCCCGCGAGCCCCAGCCCGGTGAGGATCTCGCGGCGCCGTTCGAGCGGCTCGCGCGCCAGGTCGCGGCCGTCGAGTCTGAGCACGTCGAAGACGAGGTAGGTGACCGGCGTGGTCACGCTCAGGCGCGCGGCACGGTCGGCCTTGCTGACGTGCATCCGGTCGGCGAGCGCCCCGAACGACGGCGCCCCGTCGACCAGAGCGACCACCTCGCCGTCGAGCAACAGGTCGTCACCGGGGAGGTCGTGCAGCTCGGGGAAGGAGACCGTCGCGTCCTTCTCGGTCCGGCTGGTCAGCCGGACCCGCCGTTCGCGCCGGCTGTCGAGGTCGGCCAGCACCCGCATGCCGTCCCACTTGACCTCGTGCAGCCACTCGTCCCCGGTCGGGACGTGACTGCCACGGGTCGCGAGCATCGGACGCACGGCACCCATTGTGTCGGGTGCCCGCCACCGACCTCGCTCGACGGGCCCGGCAACCGCGGCGGGGTGGAGGTGCGCTGCGCGTAGGGTGCGGACATGGAAGGCCTTGTGCTTCGAGTCCGTCTCGTCAGCGGCGACAGCTTGGACGTCCTCTACGAGGAGCCGACCGCGGCGAGCGAGGACGAGGCCGTCGATCATGTCGTCGCCACGCTGGCGGGGGAATCCGGAGTACTGCGCTGCCGACACGGCGGTCGGCTCGTGGTGCTGTACGCGAGGGGCGTCGCCGCCGTGGAGGTTGCGCCGCGTGGCGCGGTCCTCTAGGTGTTGCCGCGATCTCGAAGCTGATGGCCCATCCACCCCGAAGGAGTCCCCATGGCGCAGACGATCACCTATCGAGGACCGAGGGTCCTGGTGGGTGCGCTCGCCCACCTGTTGCGTGAGGAGGGCGTCGCGTTCGACCAGCCCCCCGAGGACCGCACCGATCTCGACCCGGTCGCGGTGGTCCTCATCGAGGTGAGGGCCGGGGAGGCTCTCGGTCCCCCACCGGGGGCCATGATCGACGCCGCCGTCGCGAAGTTCACGAAGCGGTTCGGTGACGACACGGCGCTGATCGAGATCGCCGACACCGAGATGCGCCCACCGTCATAGGGTGCATGCCGCCGCGTCATCCCGGATACTGGTCCGATTGCACCCGGCGAAAGGTGTCTTCCCCATGCGAGCGATCTGGAAGGGCGCGGTGTCCTTCGGGCTGGTGAACGTGCCCGTCAAGCTCTACTCCGCCACCGAGTCCCACGACGTCACGTTCCGCCAGGTCCATGCCAAGGACGGCGGCCGGATCAA
>JAGQUE010000035.1:12856-13520 GCA_020438665.1 Nocardioidaceae bacterium
TATGAGACCGAGGACGGCGAGATGGTCATCCTCAGCGACGACGACCTGTCCGACCTGCCGGTGACGTCGTCGCGCGAGATCGCCGTCGAGAAGTTCGTGCCGAGCGGCCAGATCGACCCGATGCTGTTCGAGAAGTCCTACTACCTCGAGCCCGAGAAGAGCGGCGCCAAGCCCTATGCGCTGCTGCGGCAGGCGCTGCTCGACACCGACCGGATGGCCGTGGTCACGGTCGCGCTGCGGCAGCGTACGACGGTCGCGGTGCTGCGGGTGCGCGACGACGTGATCGTGATGCAGACGATGATGTGGCCCGACGAGATCCGCCAACCCGACTTCAGCGTCGAGGCCGGCGAGGTCAAGGACGCCGAGGTCAAGATGGCCCACCTCCTCGTCGAGACACTCGCGGGCGACTTCGACGCCAGCGAGTTCGAGGACGACTACGCCACCGCGCTCGAGGCGCTCGTCAAGGCCAAGATCGAGGGCGGCGAGCTCAAGCGGACGCCGACCGCAACCAAGTCCTCCGGCGAGGTCGTCGACCTGCTCGCCGCCCTGCAGCGCTCCGTCGAGGCGGCCAAGGCCTCCCGCGGCGAGGCCGACGAGCCCGAGGCAGCGGAGAAGAAACCGGCCAAGAAGGCGCCCGCCAAGAAGACCGCGGCGAAGAAGGCGG
>JAGQUE010000425.1 GCA_020438665.1 Nocardioidaceae bacterium
TCGGTCCAACAGGCGTTCTTCGCCGTCAACTGGCCGACCCGGAGCGCGATCCTGCCCCGGCTGATGGACGACGAGCTGCTGCCCGCGGCCAACTCGCTGTCGATGACGGTGACGCAGGCTGGGGCTATCGCCGGCCCGCTCGTGGCGGGGGTGCTGATCCCCGTCGTGGGGTTCAGCTGGCTCTACCTCATCGACACCGTGTCGCTGTTCGCGACGCTGAGCGCGGTGCTCGCGCTGCCGCCGCTGCCCATCGAGGGCATCACCGGAACGCCCGGCCTGCGATCGGTCATCGACGGGATCGCCTATCTGCGCCACCACCCGGTCCTGCTGATGTCGTTCGTCGTCGACATCATCGCCATGGTCTTCGGGATGCCCCGGGCACTGTTCCCGCAGATCGCCCACGAGAGCTTCGGTGGCCCCCACGAGGGCGGTCTCGCCTTCGCACTGCTGTTCGCGGCGATCCCGGCCGGTGCGGTCCTGGGCGGCGTCTTCTCCGGGTGGGTCTCACGCGTCCATCGCCAGGGCTATGCGGTCATCGTCGCGATCATCGTCTGGGGTGCGGCGATGCTCGGCTTCGGACTGGCCGCCGGCGCGGCGGCGGGCCACGGTGGGCTGTTCCTCGGGCTCGCGGTGCTGATGCTGGTCATCGGCGGCGCGGCCGACATGGCCTCCGCTGCGTTCCGTACGAGCATGCTGCAGACCGCCGCCTCCGACGACGTGCGCGGCCGGCTCCAGGGGATCTTCATCGTCGTCGTCGCGGGTGGGCCGCGGATCGCCGACGTCGCCCATGGCAGCGCGGCGGCCCTCGTCGGGACGGCCACGGCCGCCGCCGGCGGTGGCGCGCTCGTCATCGTGCTCACGGTCCTCGCCGCGCTCGCCGTACCGGCGTTCGTGCGCTACCGCATCTCCGCCGCCTGACCCGCCGACTGCCGAGCGACGGGCGGCGCTACTTGTCGCAGGAGTCGCGGACGAAGGCATACGTCGCCGCGGCGCCGGCGTCGGACATCCGCACGACGAGGTCCAGCGGCTTGCCGTCGAGCAGCAGATGGATCTTGAAGGCGGTCATGCCGCCGCCCTCCATGAACACGTGGTCGTCGCACCGGGCGGGCATCATCGTCAGCGGCAGCTCGGTCGGCGGGTCGGTCGCTCGCACGGTCAGGTCGGGCCGCCAGACGGCGCCGCCCTCCGTCGAGATCATCGGGGTGCCGGCGATGGTCCGGATCTCCACGACGCCCTCGCCGACGCCGCGAGGCCGCACCTGCAGCGTGAGGGTCGCGGTGCTGCCGGGGCCGGGGCCGGACACCTCGACCGTGTCCGACCAGGACAGCTCGACGACGCGGGCGACGGCGAGCTCCTGGCAGCGCGTCGCCAGGTAGCGTCCGGGGACATCGGTCTCGTCGTGGACCTTGATGGTCTCGTGTCGGCCGCGGAACCAGATCGTGACGATGCCCGAGGTCGCCGGGCTGTCACACAGCGGCCGCGACGGCAGCGCGATCGGGAAGCCGCGTTCGGTCCGGCTCGGGATCAGGCGCAGGCGGGTCGCGGGCAGCGCCGCGGCGAACCGGCCGTCCCGATAGACGATCCGGGTGGGTCGCACGTCCCGCAGGGTGTCGTTGAGGACCCATACCTGCATCTGGCCACGGGCAGCGTCGAGCGAGGCCTGGCGCAGGTCCGCGATCAGCCGCCCGGTGGCCGGTCTGGTGGGCGGTGGCGGCAGCGGGCTGAGGGTCCGGATGCTCGGGCTTGCCGGCGGTGACACTGTCGGCTCGTCGCCGCTTCCAGCAGTGCATCCCACCAGCACGAGCAGTCCCGCGGCGAGCACCGCGAGAGGCGTACGGCGGACCATCGGCTCACCCTAGCCAGCGGCGCGGCGGGATCAGCCTCCGACGACCTCCGTGCGCCCATCGGCCCAGACGACCAGTCCGGTCCGGCCGGGCCGGCCCCGCAGCCAGGATGCGGCGTCGGCGCCGTGGGCATAGGCGGCGGTGGCGTCGATGTCGGCCCAGGTGAGCGAACCCGTGACGACGGTGACCGAGGCGACGGCTTCGGGCGCGAGACCCGAGCGCGCGTCGACGAGGTGGCTCCCGCGGTGAGCGGTGCCGGACGTGGCGACGGCGCCGTTGTGCACGGGGACGGTGGCGATCAGGCGCTTAGGGTCGCGGGGGTCCTCGATCCCGACCCGCC
>JAGQUE010000426.1 GCA_020438665.1 Nocardioidaceae bacterium
ACCGGCGCGCCGGTGAAACTGGCGGCCGCGGCTCACCGCGCCCGCATCAGCCGCAGCACGGTCACCACCTGGGCGAGGAAGTAGCCGACGAGCAGGATCGCTCCGACGATGATGATCCACGAGTCGCGGCCGCAGGCGCTCGACTCGGCACAGCGGGAGGCACCGAGGGTCGCGATGACGATGAGCGGATAGCCGCCGGCCAGGAACAACCAGGCGCGGGTCTTGTCGGCCAGACTCCACAGCGGGCTGAGCACCAGCAGCACGTTGCCGGCCAGCCATAGCAGGAGACCGATGGGCAGCACGCCGACGAGCGCCTCGGCGCCGATCAGGCACGCGATAGCGCCCAGCTCGAGCTGGCCAGGGCCGCGCGGCGGCTCCGGTGGGACCGCCGGACCGGAGGTCGGCTCGTCCGGGTCGCTCATCGTGGGTCCTTGTCGAACGGCGGCTGGGAGTACGCCCGGCGAGACTCGAACTCGCACTGGCCAGGACCTAAACCTGGTGCCTCTGCCAATTGGGCTACGGGCGCCGTGCTGGGCGGCAGTCTAGGCGCAGCCGGGCAAGGCCGGCGCGGACGCCCGTCAGCCCAGCCCCAGGTCGCGGCGCAGCTTGGCGACGTGGCCGGTGGCCTTGACGGCGTATTGGGCGAGCTCGACCCGTCCCTCCTCGTCGACCACGAAGGTCGAGCGGATGACACCGACCACGGTCTTGCCATACAGCTTCTTCTCGCCATAGGCGCCATAGGCGGTCATCACCGACCGGTCGGTGTCGGAGAGCAGCCGGATGGTGAGTCCGTCACGCTCGCGGAACCTGGCGAGCTTGTCGGGCTTGTCGGGGGAGATGCCGAGCACCTCATAGCCCTGGGCCCGCAGCGAGTCGAGCGAGTCGGTGAAGTCGCACGCCTGCTTGGTGCATCCCGGTGTCATGGCGGCGGGGTAGAAATAGACGATCACCTTGCGACCGCGCAGGTCGCTCAACGTCACCGTGTCGCCCGCGTCGTCGGCGAGGGTGAAGTCGGGGGCGGGGTCACCGGGCGCGAGCCGGGCGGTGTCGGTCATCGGCAGTCCTTGTCGTCGGCACGGGGCCTGGTCCACGATCCTGGGCCGCCGAAGCGGCGCCCCCAACCTACCCGAGCGCCGAACCGCCTCGGCGTCGTACGGCGTCCGCCCGGGAGGCCGCCTGGCCACGGTTGGTAACCTGCCCACGTGAACCAGGAACTGTCCTCCCTCGAGAACGAGATCGAGCAGACCCGCGAGCGCCTCGCCAGCACGATCGACGAGCTCGTCTTCCGGGCCAGTCCCAAGACCATCGTGAGCCGCCAGCTCGAGACGACGAAGGCCCACTTCGTCGACCCCGAGACCGGCGCGCCGCGGACCGACAACATCCTCAAGGTCGTGGGTGGCGTCGTCGGCGTGGTGGCCTTCTTCGTGATCGTCCGCAAGGTCGTCCGCTGATCCTGGCCGGCGAGACGACGGCAGGACCCACCATGGCCGAGAAGACTCCGATCAAGATGCTCTATGACCGGATCATGGTCGAGGTCGACGGTGACCTCGGCGAGCGTCGGTCCTCCGGCGGCATCGTGATCCCGGCGACGGCCGCCATGGCGGCGAAGCGGCTGGCGTGGTCGCGCGTCGTCGCCGTGGGTCCGCAGGCGCGGTCGGTCGAGGTGGGCGATCGGGTGCTGTTCGACCCTGAGGACAAGGCGGAGGTCGAGGTCAACGGCGAGGTCTATGCCGTGATGCGTGAGCGCGACATCCACGCGGTCGCGGCCGAGCGCCTGGGTGACTCCTCGACCGGCCTCTATCTCTGACGCCTGGACCCGGCCGAGCCGGTGGGCTGGAGGTCAGGGCAGATAGCTCCTGGCGCCGGCGTACTCCGCGGCATAGGCGGGGGTCGAGGTCGCGATGATCGACACCGTGCTGCCCGTGTGGGGGGAGTGGATCATCCGCCCGTGGCCGACATAGAGGGACACGTGGTGGACGGTGCCGCCCGTGGCAAAGAAGAGCAGGTCGCCGCGGTGCGGTGCCCCGCCCACGACCGAGCCCGCCCGGGACTGAGGACTCGCATCGCGAGGGATCCGCAGGCCGTGGACCTCATGGACGAGGGAGGTCAGCCCCGAGCAGTCCAGGCCGAATCCCGAGCGGCCCGCCCACAGATAGGGCAGCCCGAGGAACTTCTTGGCCGATGCCACCAGGCCCGCCCGCGACGCCGGGAGCGCGCCGTCCCCTCGTGGATGGACGACGACGTCGGCGGCCGCGATGCGACGGGACTCGCCGTCGGGAAGCGCGACCCGCACCCAGTCGCCGGTGGTACCGAGGACCGGCAGCGAGGTGCCGAAGCTGATGTGTTCGCGACGGTGGGCGGTGGCATCGTCGTTGTGCAGCCAGCCCAACCGTGCCACCACCGTGGCCCGGTCGGCTGCCGCCCTCGGCGCGACGCTGCTGAGCTGACGGGTCGGCACCCAGCCGCGGTAGCCATGAGCGGAGCCTGGCTGCGGCTGGTCCGGTACGGCGACCCGGGTCCACGCGCCGCGCACCCTGAGCACGACGACCCGGTCGCCCAGGAGCGCCTGGCTGTCGGCCCGCCCCGACAGGCCGCGCCGCTGAGGCGTGGTGAGGTCGGCCAGCCACCGGGTGATGCGCGCCGGGTTGGCCAGGGCCGGCGCGTCGACCGGCCGCGGCGACCCCGGCGTCCGCCACAGCGTCGCGACGGAGACCGCCACCCAGGCGTCCTGCCGGACCACCGTGGTGGTGGCCATGACGGCGGTGGGCTCCGACGCAAGCGCAGCCGCCGGAAGGGCCGGAGCGGAGACGAGGGCTCCTGCGAGCAGCAGGCACAGCGGACGCCGAAGACCCTTCACGCGTCCAGTCTGACGCGGATCGGGCAGAAGAGAAGGAGCGCGGCGGAGTGGGAATCTCCGCCGCGCCCTTGCTTCTCTCACAGCCATGCGCTGTCGACTGATCGACGCGTCACGATCGGCCCGGGGTGGGGTTGGGGTTGCGTGGGGGTGGAGCTGGGCCGGTTGGGGTTGTGGGCGTGACCAGCGACGTCCCGGGGGACTCTCGCCTGTTGTTGCTGTGCCTTCGGACGGTCGCCCGATGCGACCACCCTGGATGTCGAGGGGTTCGAAACCGAGACGGCGTACATCACCCGAGAGGGTGTACGTCGGCGCGCGCCCGAGTCGCGCTGCACGAGACCGAGGGGGTTTGGCTCTTCAAGCACCGGATCCGAGGAGGACGGCCCGATCCGTCGCTCCACCTGACGGGGAAGACGTTAGGCGTTATTCGCATCTGGGTGTGGAATAGCCCGTCTTCTTTGCAATGTGACTGCATTTGTTCACGCTGAATCCTTTCAGCAGGGCTGATTTGCCACATGTCCGGACACGTGGACTGGACCGTTCCGCATGGCGAAACGAGGCTGCCGGGCTGCGGCGTGCGCAGTGGCGCGTCGGCTCAGGAGTCAGCCGTGCGCTGCTCCGCGGCATAGCTGCCGCGGAGCACCGACGTCACGGAGTGACCGGGGTCGCCGTCGTCGTCCTCGAGGGAGACGTCGACGGCGGCGTAGCGCAGCAGCAGCGAGTCCGGCACCTCGAACGTCGCCACCCCGCTCGGGCCCACCTGGCCCAGCGGCAGCATCTTGTTGGTGTCGGGGTCGAGCAGCCATGCATAGTAGAACTGGCCCGACCGCGTGGTCGGCAGGTCGTGGGTCTCGATCGTCATCGTGACCGTGCTCCCGTGTGAGGCCATCAGCACGTCGCCGCCGCCGATGCCTTCGACGGGGTCGAGGATCGCCGTCTGTTCGGGGGCGGCGGTCGGTGGCGCAGGGTCGGGACGGGTCAGCCTGGCCGTCACCCCGGCCGTCCCGGCCACGAGCACGACGGCGGCTGCGGCGAGCGCGAGTGGTCGCGCGACCCGGCGCACGCCGCGGTGTGGCAGCGCCGGTGGTGGCGGGAGCGGGGGAGCCGCGGAGGAGGCCGGCCCGGTGCGCTGCGCGGGCTGGGCCGGCGGCCGGAGGGTGCGTGCGGTCCGGGCGAGCAGGGCGTGACCCACGGCGAAGTCGACCAGGTCGTGACGGCAGACCTCGCAGTCGTCGAGGTGCTGGCCGACGGCGGACACCTCGGCGTTGGACAGCTCGGCGCGCAACAGGGCGGACAGGTCGGGGTGGTCCGTGCCGTCGCCGGTGGGCAGCATCTCGTCGGTCATCGGTCTCCTCCTTCCTGGTTGGCGCGGATCATCTCGCCCAGACGTCTCGTGCCGCGTGAGGCGCGCGCCTTGACGGTTCCGAGCGGTACGTCGAGCCGTTCGGCGATCTCCTTCTGGCTCAGCTCGGCGAAGTAGGTCAGCTCGACCACCTGCCGTTCGTGGTCGGGCAGCCGGGCGATCGCGGCCCGCACGTCGGCGGCGTCGGCGAAGCGCTCGGCTGTCTCGCGGCCGTCCTCACCGGCCAGCTCGCGGACCGAGTCTACGTCGACGACCCGGTGACGCCGGGTCCGCAGCGCGTCGATCGCGCGTCGATGGGCGATGGTGAACAACCAGCCGGAGAAGCGCTGCCGCGGGTCGTAGCGGTCGGCGTTGCGCCAGACGTCGAGGAACGTGCGCTGCAGCACGTCCTCGGCCTCGTCGCGGCCGACATAGCGGCTGACATAGGACAGCACCGCCGGAGCGAACTCGGTGTAGGCGTCCTCGAGGGCCGACTCGTCCGCTGCGGCGAGCCGGGCTCCGATGGCCTGACCTGGGTCCATGCCTGTACTTCGGTGCCGGGCCCGGTTCGGTTGCCGCCGACACCGCGACATTTGTCGTGGTCATCGGACGGGACGCGCGACCACGACGACGTTGTCCTGATAGCCGCCTCGGTCGGGCAGGTAGGCGCCCCCGCACGTCAGCAGGTGCAGCCGGGGCGGGCCGCCGCGCGCGAACACCTGCCCGGTGTCGAGCCGCACCTTGGGGATCCGGGTGACCGTGATGATCCGATAGGCCAGGGTCCGGCCGTCCACCAGCACCTGGAGCCGATCGCCGGGGCGCGCCGCCGCCAGCCGGGCGAGCGGACCCGCGCCGTCCTCGATGGTGTCGACGTGTCCGCCGAGCACGGTGGCGCCGCGTGGGGACAGCGGGCCGGGACCGAAGCGATACCAGGACAACCGGGTCGGCTCGTCCGGCAGCGCCATCTGGCCGTCCTCGGCGAGGCCGGCAGGGTCGACCGGCAGGGCCACGCCCAGGCGGGGGATGCGCAGCAGCGTCGGCGCCGCGGTGGGCCGGACCGGTGGCAGCTCGGCGGGGCGTACGCCGACGCCGCTGGAGGCCGCCGCTCGGGAGGGCGTGCGGGAGGAAGCCGCGGCGGAGTCGGGCAGGCTGGTCGCGGTCGGCAGGTCGGCACCGACGGTGGCGGGACCGCGCCCCACGTCGACGAGGACGACCGCCAACACAGCGCCGACGAGGGCGGCCACCGCGATGGTGACCGCCCTCCTCAGGGGGGAGCCGAGGCTCACGCCGCGCTCACGACAACCGGTCGGCCGTCGCGGGTCGGGCCCGCCGCTGCAGCAGCCAGGTCGCCCCGCCTGCCACCAGCGCACCGAAGGCGGCCAGCAGCCACGGTGAGCCACTGTCGGCGGCCTGACCGCCCGTGCCACCCGGGACACCGCTCGGCGAGGAGTGCATGCCGGAGATCGTCTGGACAGCCAGCTGCAGGTTCTGGTCCTCCGCGCTGCCCCAGGCGTACACGATCGTGTGCACGCCTTCGGCGACGTCGACGTCGGCCGGGCCGATCGCGACCGTGTCGGTGCCAGCGAGCACGACGTCGGCCGACACCGTGCCGGCCGGCAGGTCGGCGCTCGCCTCGCCCCCGTTCTCGAGATCGGCGAAGGCGACGTCACCGTTGGCGCGGACGTCGACGGCGGGGGCCGCTGCGGTGTGCCGCACGGTGAGCCGACCCTCGCCGGCCGCGATGCTCGAGGTGTCGTTGACGAACGGCGTCAGGACCGGGTTGCCGTCACCGTCGAGGTGCGCCACGACGGTGATGTTGGCCCCGGCGGGCACGGTGACCCCGTTCGCCTCCATGATCGCGTCGCCATCCGCTCCGTCTCCGGCGGCCACCACCTTGAGGTCGTAGTCGCCGCCGGGGAGCGCCACGGGGTCGGTCAGGGTGCCGGGCTCGAAGTCGCTCAGCAGCTCGTCGCCGTTGACATAGACGTCCACGGTCGCGCCGGGAACGCCGTGCAGGATCGACACATGGGCGTCGTCGGCCGCCCGGGCCGGGCCGCCGACCAGCGCCAGGGCGCCGGCCACCATGGCGGCAGCCATCAGGTGGGCTCGCAGTCTCATCTCAGTCTCCTTGTCGTGGGTCGTCGTGGGGAGGTCGCTCAGAGGTCCAGCGGGCGCAGGACGAAGAGGATCCCGTGGGCGATCTGCTTGTTGCCCT
>JAGQUE010000427.1:0-1421 GCA_020438665.1 Nocardioidaceae bacterium
CACTGCAGGCGGAGAGCGCCAGGAGTGCCAGCACCGTGAAGCCCGGGATCGACCAGTGATTCCTGTTAACCATCGGACGTGTCCTGAGTTAAGACCGGCGAATTTCCGCCTGCCTTTCTTTATTTCTTTTTCGATATTCCCGTCTATCGACCAATAGTTTTGTACTGGCGCTAGTCTCGAATATGTTTATAGCAATATTAACTATCGGCGGGCGAGGCCGGGTTGATCAAGTACCCGTCAAGAGCTTGAGAACAGGGCAATTCGATCGTCAACGGGGATGGTTACGTTAATCTTCACTGCGGGGGCGTCGGGGTGCCCCGGCACGCTCGGGAGTAGCCCTCCGGGTAGGTGCAGCGATTTACGTCTTGGCGGTGACAGCGGTTAACGCGATCGACAGGGCGGCACCTGCCCTGGTTAACGCGGCACGATCCACCCACCAGCTCACGCGATCCCCCCCCTGCCGGCCCGGGAAAAAGAAGCGGGCGCCCGAGCCTTGTGTCTCGGGCGCCCTGAGCGGGACCACTGGCGATGGTCGGCGTGGCCGCGGGGTGCGGCCGCGACATCGGCGCGCCGGGTGGGGCGCGCCGGTGTTCGGGGGTCTCAGAAGCGGTAGTTGAAGCGGGCGGTGATGGCGTGGTCGGTCTCGACCCCCATCTGCTTGGTCAGCGCGTAGTCGGCGCTGAGCGAGAGCGCCTCGCCCATGTCGAGCACCGAGCCGAGCCTGAGGCCGACGGTCTCGTAGCCCTCGCGCTCGATCGTCTCGGTCTGGTCCAGGCCGCCCAGCGCCTGCTCTCGGACCTGCACCTGGTAGTCGTCGAGGTGCAGGCTCCTGGTGTAGCTGAGCCCGCCGGTCAGGGTCAGGCCGAGCTCCCGCGTGAGGGCGATCCGGTCGGCGGTGGCATTGAGGCCGAGGCTGGCCACGGTGTCGTTCACCTCGGCCCCCGAGTAGGTCAGATCGGAGACGTAGGGGTTGCTGATGGTGTAGCCGTCGATCTGCTGCTGGGTGTGGGTGATGTTGACCCAGGGCTGCAGCCAGGAGCTGCCGAGGCGGAACGCCTTGCTGGCGGTCTGCGACAGGGCCACGGTGCGGCCGCCATGGCTCGCCGCGTTGCGCTCGCCGACCAGGGTGTCGAAGCTGGTGTGGTCGTACTGGTCGTCGGCGAAGCTCGCCGTGGTCCGCAGGTCGATGCCGGCGACCTCGGTGTTGAGGTAGAGGCTGACGGCGTCGCTCTGGCTGTCGAGGCGGCTGGCGGTGACGCCGCTGGTGTGGTCGCTGTCGCTGCCGTAGCGGGACATGACGACGCCGAGCATGGTGCCGTCGCCGAGGGTGTAGTTGAGGCCGAGCCCGCTGTCGGGGCGCTGGCTCTGGGTCAGCCGCATGAAGCCGGAGCGGCTCGGGTCGCTGCTGTCGAGCTCGTACG
>JAGQUE010000427.1:1501-1881 GCA_020438665.1 Nocardioidaceae bacterium
AGGCCGTCGGCGATGTCGTCCTGCAGCTGCTGGGTGGCGCCGCTGCCGGCGGCCAGGGTGTTGGCCCAGTCCCAGCCGCGGGTCAAATAGTGGTTGTAGACCTGGGCCAGGATCTCCTGCCCGCGGGCGCCGAAATGGCTGTTGTCGAAATACAGCGCCGTGCTGTCCGAGTTGGCCGCGTCCGCCGTCGTCACGTTCGTGAACCCGTAGCGGCCAGGGTCCGCCACGATCCGCTCGAACACCGTGAACATGTCAACCGCGACAACGTTGTCATGCTTGTTGACGATCGCGCGCAAGTTTTCGTTCAGGTCGTTGGTGCGGCTGCTGCCGGCGGCGTTCGAGGCCGGCACGCTGCCCCAGTCGTGCACCAGCGTGACGAA
>JAGQUE010000428.1 GCA_020438665.1 Nocardioidaceae bacterium
TACTCCTCCTCGGGCGACAACACCAAGCGGCTGCGGCCCCACAGTGCGAAGTAGGCGATGCCGACGACGTAGAATGCAGCCACCCCGAGCACGGCCTGCCGGTACGCCGCGTTGGTGGGCAGGATCACCAGCGTGGTGGCCGCGATGAGGCCCGCCACGACCGCACCGCCCACCCCCACCGGGCTCATGTAGGGTCGCGAGACCCCCGCGAAACGGCGGCGCAGGAGCGTAAAGCTGACCATCTGCAGGACGTAGGCGATCACACCGCCGAACACCGCGATATTGAGCAGGCTGCCGGCGACCACCACGTTGTCCTCGCCCGCGATGGCACTCCAGCCGTAGATGAGACCGAGACCGATCACTGCGCTGGCGATCAGGGCGACGTAGGGCACCTTGCGCCCACCGGTGAGGGACAGCGCCTTGGGGTAGTAGCCCGCGCGCGACAGGGAGTACATGTTGCGTCCCGCGGCGAACATGATGCCCTGGAAGGACGCGACCAGGCCGGCCAGGGCGAACAGCGACAGCAGGGACGCGATGTTGCTGTCGGGCAGGATGGCGCGGAAGCCCGCGAGGATGGGTTCGCCCGACGCGGGGTTGTTGACATCGGAGATCTGCTGCGCCCCCACCACGCCCGGGTTGAGGATCAGCACGACGAACGCGCTGCCGAGCAGCGTCCACATGCCCATCAGCGAGCCGCGCGGGATGTCCTGCTGGGGGGTGTGGGTCTCCTCCGCCGCGAGAGGCAGCTCCTCGATGCCGAGGAAGAACCAGATGGCGAACGGCAGCGCCAGCAGCACGCCCTTGATCCCGTGCGGCAGGAACCCGCCGTCGATGTTCCAGAGGTTGTCGAACGAGAACTTGCCGGAGAAGATCGCCATCACGGCGAAGAGCGCCAGCACGGACAGCGAGATGATCGTGATGACCATGGCGAACTTGAACGACGCCGCTGCGCCCGACGCGTTCAGCGACACGAAGATGACGTAGAACACCAGCACCCACAGCGACAGCGGCATCGAGAACCCGAACAGGTCGTCGGTGATGGCGTCGGCATAGGTGCCACAGAAGACGCCAACCACGGCGGTGGTGATGACGTACTCGATGGTCTCGGCCAGGCCCGTGACGAAGCCGCCCCACGGTCCCATCGCGGACCGAGCGAAGGAGTAGGCGCCGCCGGTGTGCGGCATCGCGGCCGACATCTCGGCGATGCTGTAGACCATCAGGAGGTACATCAGGCCGATCACGATCGTCGCGATCAGCATGCCGCCCCAGCCGGCCTCGCCGATGCCGAGGTTCCAGCCGGAGAAGTCGCCCGAGATGACCGCGGCCACGCCGAGGCCCCACAGCGACCAAGCCCCCGCGTGCCGCTTGAGGCCGCGCTTCTCGAAGTAGTCGGCGCCGGCGTGCTCATAGCGCACCCCGCCGCCCGCTTGCATCTGACCCCGCTGTCCAGGGCTGTTCGAGCTTTGAGTCACGGCTTGTTCCTCTCGGGACGACTCTCTCGGGCAGCTGAGTCCCGGACGGCCTCCCCCGAGACGGACCGCAGCCGGTCAGCTGAGTCGGAGGTTAGACCTGTGACTTAGCCCACGTAAATATCCGCCAAGAAATTGGTTTGAGTTCAGACCATTGACGGATGCGACCGTGGAAAAGAGACTTTGCCAGTGACCCCCGATCCGCACGTCCACCTCGGCGAGTCGGTGCTGCGGCCGGTGCACACCCACCACGCGTTCGAAGCCTGCGTCGAGCAGCTCGCCACCGCGATCCGCCTGGGCGTCTATCCCCTCGGCTCGATGCTGCCCAGCGAGCGCGAGCTCGCCGAGCGGCTCGAGGTCTCCCGCGCGACCTTGCGTGAGGGCATCGCCGCTCTGCGTCAGGCCGGCCTGGTCGAGACCAAGCGAGGCCGCAGCGGTGGCACCGTCGTCACCCTCAGACCGCGCAGCCCGTCGGCCCGCAAGGCGGCCCGGACCAGCGCCGCCCAGCGCGCGGACTGGCTGGATGCCTTGGCGTTCCGACGGGTCGTCGAGCCCGGTGCCGCCTGCCAGGCGGCGCAGCTGGCGCTGGACCCCGACGCCCGGAACCGGCTCGAGACGGCCCACGACGCGGTGGCCGGCGCGACGCGTGCCGGGCATCGCCAGGCCGACTCTCGGTTCCACCTCACCATCGCGTCGCTGACCCAGTCGGGCCGCACTATCGACGCGGTGACCTCGGTGCAGGCGAGCTTGCACGAGATGCTCTGTGCGATCCCGGTGCTCGAGACCAACATCGGGCACTCGCACCGCCACCACAAGGCCATCTCGCGCGCGATCCTCGACGGCCGCCCCGACGACGCCCGGGCGGCGATGGAGGAGCACTGCGACGACACCGCGGCGCTCCTTCGGGGCTTCCTCGGCTGACCACGACCCACCCCCACGACCTGCCGCAACCACCACGGTGCTGGTCACCCGATGAAAGGACACCGATGAGCGCACCCAACGACCGCTTCCTCACCCTCGAGGGCCTGCGGAGCCGGATCGAGGCCGGCGACATCGACACCGTCGTCCTGGCCTTCACCGACATGCAGGGCCGGCTGCAGGGCAAGCGGCTGCACGCGCAGTACTTCCTCGACGTGGCGATCCCCAGCGGGACCGAGGGATGCAACTACCTCCTCGCGGTCGACATCGACATGAACACCGTCGGCGGCTACTCGATCTCCTCGTGGGATCGCGGCTACGGCGACATGGAGTTCGTGCCCGACTGGGACACCATCCGCGTGCTCACCCACCTGCCCGCCACGGCGATGGTCCAGTGCGACCTGGTCTGGCTCGACCACGCCCCCGTCGAGCAGTCACCCCGCCGGATCCTCACGCGGCAGCTCGACCGCCTCGCCGAGCGCGGCTTGATCGCCAACGGCGGCACCGAGCTCGAGTTCGTCGTCTTCAAGACGTCCTACGAGGACGCTTGGAGG
>JAGQUE010000429.1:0-6406 GCA_020438665.1 Nocardioidaceae bacterium
GCGGCGTCGGAGGTGCAGTCCTGGTTCGGCCTGGACGAGGTCGTCTTCGTGCCAACGGGTGACCCGTGGCAGAAGTCCGACCGCGTCGTCTCGCCGGCGGAGCACCGCTATCTCATGACGGTCATCGCGACCGCGGCCAACCCCCGGTTCACCGTCTCCCGCGTCGACATCGACCGCCCGGGTCCGACGTACACCATCGACACGCTGCGCGACCTGCACGACCGGATGCCCGACGCCGAGCTCTACTTCATCACCGGCGCCGACGCACTGACCGAGATCTTCACCTGGCGCAACGCCGACGAGCTGTTCGCCATGGCCCAGTTCGTGGGCTGCACCCGCCCCGGCTATGCCATGGACGCCGACGCCCTCGAGCGGATCCCCGAGGACCGCGTCACCCTGGTCGAGATCCCCGCCCTGGCGATCTCGTCGACCGACGTCCGGGCACGCTCCCAGCGTGGCGAGCCCGTCTGGTACCTCGTTCCCGACGGGGTCGTCCAATACGTCGCCAAGCACGGCCTCTATCCCCAGACCACCGCCCCCACAGACCATCAGGACACGCCTGTATGACCGCCACCGACCACGCCGTCGGGCTCGCCAGGGTCGCTGCCCTGGCTGCCTCCGACAAGCTGGCCCAGCACATCCTCGCCTTCGACGTGAGCGAGCAGCTCGCCATCACCGACGTCTTCCTGCTCGCCTCCGGAACCAACGACCGCCAGGTCAACGCGATCGTCGACGAGGTCGAGGACAAGCTCCGCGAGTCCGGGGCCAAGCCGCTGCGCCGCGAGGGCCAGCGCGAGGGCCGCTGGGTGCTGCTCGACTACGGCGACATCGTCGTGCACGTGCAGCACGAGGAGGAGCGCCAGTTCTATGCCCTCGAGCGGCTGTGGCGCGACTGCCCGGCGATCCCGCTGCCCGAGGTCGAGCCGCCGGCCGGCGACGCGGCCCGCGCAGAGCAGTCCGACGCCTGAACCGATGACCACCCCGACCCCCGAGTCGACCGCTCGCCAGCTGCTGCTGGTCCGCCATGGGCGCACGCCCTGGAACGCCATCGAGCGTGCCCAGGGCCACACCGACGTCCAGCTCGACGAGTGCGGTGAGGAGCAGTCCCTGGCGGCCGCCCGCGTGCTGGCGTTCTATGAGCCTGTCCGGCTGTGGTGCAGCGACCTCGCGCGCGCCCGACAGACGGCCTCCTACATCGAGACCGAGACCGGCCTGGTCGCCGCCGTCGACCCACGGCTGCGCGAGTACGACGTCGGCGTCCGCTCCGGCCTGACCCGGCTGGAGTTCGCCGAGCGCTTCCCCGAGGAGTACGCCGCCTGGCGGGCCGGCACCGGCTCGCCGCTGGTCCCGGGGGAGGAGACGACCGACTCGGTGCGCACCCGCATCACCGCGGCGCTCGACGAGTGCTTCGAGGCGCTCGCACCCGGTGAGACCGGCGTCGTGGTCGCCCACGGGGCAGCGATGAAGGTCGGGATCCTCGCGCTGCTCGGTTGGGACTGGTCGCAGGCACGCGGCCTGCGGGGCATGGACAACGGCGCCTGGGCGGTCCTCGAACGCGACGCGCTGCACCCCTGGACCAGGCTGACCGCCTACAACCTGCTGCCCAAGCGCCGGGGGCACCAACCCGATTTCGCATCCTGCGAGGGGGTTGGCTAGGATTCCTCAGGTTGCTCACGCGAGTGGGTTTCTGGGGCTGTGGCGCAGCTGGTAGCGCACCTGCATGGCATGCAGGGGGTCAGGGGTTCGAGTCCCCTCAGCTCCACCAACATCGCAGGTCAGGGCCACGTCGGCGCTCCTCATCCGAGGAGGACGGCGTGGCTCTCGTGCTTCTCGGCCGGTCGTGCTCGTCCCGCCCGCTCGTCGCCCGGTAGGGCGTACGCCGTCGGCGGCGGCCGCTAGCCTGCGACCCATGGCGGGCGGGATGAACAAGCGGGGGGAGTGGGGAGCGATGACCGACCGGCTGGCCCAGGGCCGGCACGACGCGCCCGTGCCGCCGCCGGCGCTGAAGCACTGCTGGGTGACCGACGCCAACGGGCGGCTGCCCGCCCTCCTCCTCGGGTGGCGCCGGGTCGAGGCGGGCGGGTGGGAAGGGCGGGTCGCGCGCGCCGTGCCGGCCAGGGACGGGCGCTGGGACCTCGTCGAGGAGTGGCTCCCCGCCTCGATGCTGGACGCTGGCTAACCCCGCCTAGTCTCGAGGGCATGCAGCCGCTGACCGAGTCCGACCTCCGCGCCTGTTTCGTCAACCTCACCAAGGGCGAGGCCAAGCGGCTACGGCTGCCCCGCGACCTGGCCGAGAGCCCGTGGGGTGACCTTGACTATGTCGGCTGGCGTGACCCGCAGTCACCGAGGCGGGGCTACCTCGTCGCGCCGATCGGCGACGGCCATGTCGGCGTCGCGCTGCGCGCCCCGTCGGCCGGGGTCGGCGGGCGGCCCAGCCTCTGCTCGCTGTGCCTGACCCTGCGCTCGGGCGGCGTCTCGCTCATGGTCGCCCCACGGGCGGGCAAGGCCGGTCAGCAGGGCCACACCGTCGGCACCACCATCTGCTCCGACCTCGCCTGCTCGCTCTATGTGCGTGGCAAGCGCGACACCGGCACGCCCGGCATGCACGAGACCCTCAGCGTGGAGCAGCGCATCGACCGCCTGGTCGGCAACCTCGAGACGTTCGTCGCCCGGGTGATGAGTGCGCCCTAGGGGCGCGAGCCGCGACGCCGGCGCCGGGAGAGCATCGACCACGTCAGCGGGCCCGCCGTGAGGAGCAGAACCAGCAGCAGCGGCCGCCAGTACCACGTCCAGACGTCGTCGTTGGTGCCCAGCAGGGCCCACCGTGGTCCGGCCTCCAACGCCTCGGCCGCGAAGGTCACGCAGTAGGACTGCATGCGGTGATGGATGGCCATGAGTTGGGTTGTCGAGCCGTCAGGGTGGATCTGCAGGGCCTTGGCCTGAGAACCGTAGGACTTGGTGATAAGCACGGGGTCGTTCCCTCGCCATCCCATCGGGCAGCCATAGCTGACCTCCTCGGCGTCGATCTCGGTGCTGATCCGGCCGGCCTCGGAGCCGTCGGTCACCGAGAACGTGCGAAGCAGGATCCGACCGTCGTCGGGACCCTCCCGGGTCAGCAGCAGCCCGTCAGGGGTAACCCCGGAGTCGTTGGGCCCGCCGCTGGCCCAGCCATCCACCGGGCTCAGGTCGACAGTCGCAAGGACCGTGAGCGCCTGGTCAAGCGTGACCACCTGGATCCCGGCACTGGTCGTCCTGACGGCGACGAGGGTGCCGTCCTTCAGGAACCCGACAGGTCGTCCCGTCACCGTCGACGCCGCGAGCCGACCCGTGCCGACGTCCAGCACGGCGACGAAGCCATGGCGCGTGCCCGACAGCCAGACCAGCAGTTGGCCGCCGTCCCCTCGCCAAATGCCGGCGGATCTCACGGATCGAGTGGTCGACACCTCGCGCGTCTCTCCCGACGAAAGGTCGCGAACCACGATTCGCCGGCTTCCCGGCGTCACGAGCAGTCGTCCGTCTGGGGAGAGCGTCCCGTCGGCACTCGCCGGGAGCGTGAACGCTCGTCCGGTCGAGGTGACTGCCTCGAGGCTGCCTGCTCCGAAGTTGTTGTCGCCGACGATCGCCGCGAGGGGGCCGGGCTTGTCGGGCAGCATGGGCGCTCCGCGGATGAAGCCGGTCCGCTGGGGGAAGCCGCCGTCGTCGGGAAGCAGCCCGGCCAGCCGGGGCGCCACCCCCGGCACCAGCGACGCCGCCAGCAGCAGGACGGCCGCCAGCCACCCGCCCAGCGCCAGTCGCCTTCTCATCGATCCCACCCCCGAGTGCAGGCTAGGGCGTGGCAGGGTGACTCCATGCGCCTCGGCAGGTTCCTCCACGGGATCTTCACAACCCTGGCAGTGGCAGATCGTCGGCGGGGTCGCGCCGCCGTACCGCTCGGTCCAGATGTACCACCTCGTCCGACGCCCACGACCACGGCTTCTCGACGTTGGTGGAGCGGCAGGCCTCGGACGGGCGGTTCGTGACGTGCTGACCGACACGGGCCAAAAGCCCACCGTCGTGGCGATCCACGTCGCGCCCGCCACCCGCCTGCCGACGCGGTCGGTGGCCTCGGTCGTCGCGGAAGCGGGCAAGGGGCTGGTCGGCGACCGCTACCACGGCACCAAGCACCGTCACGTCACCGTGCAGTCGGCGACGAGCCTGGCGGCGGCGTCCGACGCGCTGGGACGCCCCGTCGACCCGGGGCTGACCCGGCGCAATCTGACCCTCAGTGGCGGTGACGTGCCCACGGCTCCTGGCGTCCGGCTGCGGGTCGGCGAGGTGCTGCTCGAGGTGGTGCGGGTGGCCGCGCCCTGTCGCCTGCTCGACGACACCCTCGGCCCGGGCGCCCAGGAGGCGCTGCGGCGTCGCGCCGGCACGGTCTTCCGGGTGCTGGAGACCGGCACGATCCGGGTCGGCGACGCGGTTGCCGAGGAGGGCTGACCCTCAGAGGTGGGCGGCCGGCTCGGCGAGCAGGCTCTCGCCGTCTGCCATAGCGACGAGGTGCTCGAACGCCCGGTCCGTGGTGGGTCCTTGCCCGCGTCGGGACGCCGCCTCCACGATCCAGTAGAGGTCCGCAGCCCGCGCGCGCTCGACCAGATCGTCCGGCGGCGCCTGCTCGGCGTCCGGCAGCCACGGCAGCATCGCCTCGACCACCGCCGCCGCGAACGGCGTACGGCGACCCTCGCGCAGCAGGCTGCCCAGGTCCTCCACCGGATGACCGGCGTGGACGAACTCCCAGTCGACCAGTCCCGTGACGCACCCCGTGTCGGGGTCGACCAGGACGTTGTGTGGCCGCAGGTCGCCGTGGACGAGGCAGGCGCGGCGGCTGACGGCAAGCAGCCGGTCGCCCCGAGCGGCGAGGCGGCGCAGGGTCGCGCGGCGGGCCCGGGAGAGGCCCGTGAGCGGGGCGTCGCCGGCCAGGTGGTCCCACCAGGTCACCAGCGACTCGGCGTGGTCGGGATAGCCCCCGAGCACCAGTCGCTCGTCACGGAAGGCGCCCGGTCCCCGCATCGCGATCCCGGCCAGCCGCCCCAGGATCCGGCCCAGCTGCGCGCCCAGCGCCTGCTGGAGGCTCGTCGTCGCCGACGGGAGCGCGGCCGCCAGCGGAACTCCCGGCAGCAGGGTCGTGGCCAGCAGGCCGTGTGGCTCGGACGGCCCGACCACCCGCCAGGCCACCACCTCGGGCGCGGGCACCAGGCCGGCCACGAGGCGCAGCACCCCGGCTTGGACGGCCGGGGCCTCCGGGCCGCGGTGGCGGTGGCCCACGCCGTACACCCGGAGGGCGACGGGCCGGCCGTCCTCCTCGCGGCGGGCCGCGAAGCTCTCCCCGGCGCCGCCTCCCCCGAGACGCACCAGGTCGGTGTAGCCCGCAACCTCGGGCACCGGACCGGCCATGACTCGATTGTGCCGTGACCGTTTGGCGGACGTGGAGCCGGTCACGAGAGATTGCTTCCCTTGCACGGTGGGTTGATGATGTGGCGATGCCCTCCAGCCTGGCCGACGCGATGCGCGCACGCCCCGTCGTCCTCGACGGAGGGTTGGCGACCCGGCTCGAGGAGCGCGGCCACGACCTGAGCGACGACCTGTGGTCTGCCCGGCTCCTGGTCGACGACCCGGCCGAGATCGTGGCCGCCCACTTCGACTACTTCGCCGCCGGCGCCCAGATCGCGACGACCGCGTCCTACCAGGTCTCCTACCAGGGCCTCGCCGCCCGTGGTCTCGACCATGCCGACACCGACAAGCTGCTGCGGCGCAGCGTGGAGCTGGCCCGGGAGGCGGCCTCGCTGTTCGACGACGAGCGACCGCGGTGGGTGGCGGCCTCGGTCGGGCCCTACGGTGCGGCCCTTGCCGACGGGTCCGAGTACACCGGTGACTATGGCCTGAGCGTCCACCAGCTCCGCGCGTGGCACCGGCCTCGGTTGGCCGCCCTGGCCGAGGCCGGCGCCGACGTGCTGGCGCTCGAGACCATCCCGTGTCTGCCCGAGGCCGAGGCGCTGCTCACCGAGATCGCGGGCACCGGCCTCCAGTGCTGGCTGTCGCTGACACCCGACGAGGACACCACGCGCTGCGGCGAACCCATGGTCGAGGCGTTCGCCATGGCTCGCGATGTCAACGAGGTCCTTGCCGTGGGCATGAACTGTTGCGACGCCAGCAGCGCCGGCGCCCTGATCGGCACCGCCACCCGGATGTCGGGCAAGTCGGTCGTGGTCTATCCCAACAGCGGTGAGGGCTGGGACGGCGCCGCTCGCACCTGGGTCGGCGAGGGTGACTTCACCCCCACCTCCGCCCACGACTGGGTCCGCGACGGCGCCCGCCTCGTCGGCGGCTGCTGCCGGGTCGGCCCCGAGCAGATCCGCCAGATGGCCGCCGA
>JAGQUE010000429.1:6495-12503 GCA_020438665.1 Nocardioidaceae bacterium
TCAGGCGGGGAGGCGGAGGAGCAGGGGGAGGGAGCCGTCGGTCAGCGCCATCAGCGTGGCGATGGTCAGCATCACCCGGGCGTGGATGAAGCGCTCGCGGTCGAGCTGCTGGGACGGCAGGGGGAACAGCAGGTCGGCGATCTGGCGCGAGCGCCACAGGTCATAGCCGAACGCCTGGGCGCCGCCGTGGTCCTGGGCGAACCGGTTGGACGACATCGTGGTGCCCGGCACCAGGTTGACCACGACCAAGGCCTCCTGGTGGCGCCCCTCGAGCATCGAGACGCTGGCGGGGGCCTTGCGCTCGAGCAGGGCGATGATCTCGCCGCGGCCGTGGAAGTAGGCCGCCGAGCGGCTCCGCAGCACCAGCCCGGCGCCGAGGACCCGCAGGTAGTGGTCGCGGTTGAAGGCGTCGTCCATGATGACCCGGGCCAGCCGCTTGTGGTCCTCGACCAGGTGCGGGTCGATCATGGCGTTGAGCACGTCGTGGAGCCCGTCGATCGCGCCACAGCCGACCTGGTCACCGGCCCCGATATCGTCGCGGTGCCCGCCGGGGGTGAGCCCGAGGCGCAGGTAGGAGTCGACCATCATCTCGGCGTCGCTGAGGAAGGTGCCGCGGGTCAGGTCGTCCTTGTCCACGCCGAGGCGATAGGCCAGCGCCGATCCGGGCGCGCCGCCGGGAACCTGCGGCCCCAGGGCCGTCTCGTCGAGGGCGGGGTCGTGGCGCCCGTCGATGCATCGGGTCGGGGCGGTCGCCCCGACCGGCACGTAGTAGCCGTCGAGGCTGATGATCAGCTCGCGGACCTCGAGGCCGGAGCCGTCGGCCGACAAGCTGCCCGGCCAGGCGGCGGTCGAGAGACGGCCGAGGTTGACCACGCGTCCGACCGGCTTGGGGTGCGTCCGCGTGGCCCGGGCCCGTGGGCTTCGCCGCGGCGCCGACGTCATGTGATCGTCAGCCCGCCGTCGACGGCGATCGTCTGCCCGGTGACATAGCCGGCGGCGGGGGAGGCGAGCCAGATGAGCGTCGCCGCGAGCTCACGTGGGTCGCCCTTGCGCTGGGCGACCACGCGCACGCCGACCGCGTCGAGATAGCCGGGCGGGTACTGCTCGGTCATCTCGGACTCGAAGAACCCGGGCGCGATCGCGTTGACGCGGATGCCCTTGCGGCCGGTCCACTGCTGGGCCAGGTCGCGGGTGAGGCCGATCAGGCCGGCCTTGCTCGCGGCGTACGCCGCCTGCGGCAGGCCCGCGGTGGTGAGCCCGAGGACAGACGAGATGTTGACGATGCTGGAACCGGGGCCCATCACGCGGCCGCAGGACTGGGCCATCCAGTAGCACCCGTTGAGGTTGACGTCGATGACCGCTCGGAACTGCTCGGGCGTCTCCTTGGTGGCCGGGACGGCCGTGCCGATGCCGGCGTTGTTGACCAGGATGTCGACGTGCCCGAAGCACTCCATGGCGGCGTCGACGAGCGCCTGGCACTGGTCGGGGTCGGCGACATCCGTCGCCACGGTGAGCGCCCGGCGACCGGTCGCCTCGACCAGCGCGGCGGTGTCCGCGAGCCGGTCCACGCGGCGGGCGGCAAGGACGATGTCGGCGCCCGCCTCCGCGAGGGCCTGGGCGAACGCGACCCCGAGGCCACTGGAGGCCCCCGTCACGATCGCCACCTTGTCATCGAGCCGGAACAGATCGGTCACCGTCATATCGGCGACTCTAGTGAACGGCTGGGGTCCCTGCGTCGGCGATTCGTCTCGGCAGGTGCCGCACCGACCGGGAGGCGAGGGTGAGGAGCGCGATCGCCGCATAGGCGATGCCGCTGACCACGAGCACTGACGAGAATCCGAACCGCTCCCCGAGCGCACCGAAGCTGAGCTGCCCGACGGGCATCGCCACGAACGAGCCCAGGGCGTCGTAGGAGTAGGCGCGCGACAGCATCGCCTCGTCGATGTGCTCCTGCATGGCGAGGTTCCACCCCAGCGCGAAGACCTCGACGCCGGCTCCCGCAACGAACGACACCACCACCAGCGTCACGACCTCGGGCCGGAGTCCGAGAACGAGCAGCTGTGCGGACACCAGCGATATCGCCAGCATCCCCCAGAGCAGCGGTCGGCGGAGCGGCAGCCAGAGCAGGAGGAGCGACATGACGAGCAGTCCCACGCCCTCGGCCGAGAGCACGAAGCCCCACGCCTGGCGGCCGATGGTCTCCTGCGCCACCACCGGGCCAAGGGTGAACCAGGCACCGGTCGAGATCGCGTTGAGGAAGCCGAACGCCACCACGATCACCCACAGCCAGGTCGTCGATCGGAAGAAGTCCCAGCCCTCCCGAAGCTCGCGCAGGGTGTCGGCGGCCTGCTCGCTCTGCGGCCGGGGAGGGATGCGTACCGGCAGCAGGAAGAGCGCCGCGAGGGCCCAGGTGGCTGCGTCGATCGCGAGCGCCCAGCCGGAGCCGATCGAGACCACGATGAGGGCCCCGAGCGTAGGGCCCAGGACGGTCAGCCCGTTGCGCGACAGTGAGAGCAGCGCATTGGCCGGCTGGAGCTGCTCGCGCGGCACCAGCTGGGGCAGCACACTGGCCATCGCCGGGAACGAGATCGCCGACACCACGCCGTGAACGACCGATAGCGCGACCAGCATCCACAGCTGCGCGGCATCGGTGAGCACCAGCAGCGCGATGGTTCCCTGGGTGAGGGCCGAGGCGACGTTGGACACCTGGAGGACCAGGGTCCGCGGGAGCCGGTCGGAGATGACGCCGCCATAGAGCAGGAGCAGCACCATCGGGATCGTGTGGGCCGCCAGCACGGCGCCGAGGGCGCTGGCCGAGTCGGTGATGTCGAGCACCGCGAACGTGAGCGCGACGTTGGCCATCATCGAGCCGAGGGTGTTGACGAACCGGGAGGCGTAGTACCACGCGAAGTTCCGGGACCGCAGCGGTGCGAACGACGCCTGCCAGGTCACTGGGGCAACCTACCGTGCGCCGTACGACGGCTCCGCGAGCGCCGCCGGGCGCTGCGCTCGTGGGCCGCCCGAGTCCATCCCTGAGAGCGCCCCTGGTTCCACCCCGAGAGCCCTGGATCGGTGGGCTCCGGCCTGCTGCAATGGAGGCAGACACAGAAGGAGCATTGAGATGTCCAACACCCAGCCCGGTTATGGCTACCAGCCCACAACCTCACCCGAGGAGGAGCGCACCGTCGGGATGATCTCCCACCTCGTGCCGCTCGGTGCGATGGTGCTGAGCGCGGGGTTCCTCGGGTTCGTCGCGTCCCTGGTGATCTATCTGATCTATCGGGACCGCGGGCCGTTCGCCCGGCAGAACGCCGCCAACTCGCTGAACATCCAGCTGACCACGCTGATCGTGCTGCTGGTCTCGCTGCCGTTGATGCTCGTCCTGGTGGGCTTCGTGACGTTCGCGGCCGCCTTCGTCGTCGCCTTCGTGCTCCACCTGATCGGTGCGGTGAAGGCCACCAGCGGCCAGTGGTGGACCCCGCCGATGACCATCCGGTTCGTCAGCTGACGCCGGACCCGGATGTCAGGGCGCGGTGGCCGGCCCCATCCCGTTGCGGAGCAGGTTGCCGCGCCCAGTGGGCCAGGGCACGCAGGCCGTGCCGGAGCCGGGCACCGTGTAGACGTCGATGCCGTGGTCGAACGTCGTCAGCACGATCTCGAGGGTCCCGTTGCCGGTGAGGTCGCCGATCGACGGTGCGGCCGGGACGCCGATCCCGTTGCCGTCGCGGCGCTGGTGGCGCAGCTTGGTCGAGGAGAGTCGTTTGCCGTTGGCCGAGAGGACGACGAGCCTGCCGCCACCGGTCTTGAGCGAGTAGAGCCCGAAGACCAGCTCCGGCGTCCCGTCCTTGTTGAGGTCGGCGGCCACGACCTCCGAGGCGAACGTCTTGGCGGTGCGCTTGGCATAGGTCCACGTCCACAGCTTGGTGCCGGTCGGCGAGACCGCATAGACCTTGCCGCCGGGGGGCGCTGCCACGATCTCGGGCCGGGCGTCGCCCTTGATGTCGACGACCGTGGGGGCGGGGATCCCGGAGGGCGGGTACCAGTCACCGCTCGGGCGGACCCGCGGCTTGACCGTCATCAGCAGGTCGACGAAGCCGGCGTGGCGCCGGGCCGAGCGTGACCCGTCGCCCTGGGCGCCGTCGAGCACCGTGACCGCATAGCCCTGGGTCTGATAGGGCTCGTGCAGCTCGGCGTTGGGCAGGCCGATGACCTCGTTGCGACCGTCGCCGTCGAGATCGGCGACCGACGGGGGAGAGGCGGTCCACTGCAGCCACATGGTCTTGCTCGGGCTGGGCCAGGCGCCGGTGTGGCGGTGGTAGTGGCGGGCCTCGACCTTGGGGCTCGCCCAGCGGATGAACTGGCCCCAGCCCATCCGCTTGCCGAGGTACTGCGACTGCGGGTTGGTGAACCACGGTGATGCCAGCACCGAGGTGCCGTCGTTGTTGAAGACGTTGATCTGGTGGTTGTCGAACGTCGTCACGATCTCGAGCTCGGGGTCGTTGTCCAGGTTGCCGATGCCGACGTTCTCGCCATAGGCGCCATAGCCGTGGTTGCCCATGCCGTTGAACGTGCGGTCGTTGCCCTTGCCGCCCAGGGTGTTGTAGCGCGGCCACGCCGGATCGTGGCCGCCGGCCGGCTGGTAGAGACGGCCGTTGGCGTTGAAGACGAAGACCTGGGCGCCGGTCGAGGACGTGTTGGTGGTCGTCACCACGGTCTCGACGGTGCCGTTGCCGTCGAGGTCGGCGGCCGCCATCCCGCGAGCCTCCGGGCACTGGCCGCCGCTGCAGGTCGAGGCCTTCCAGACGCGCACGAGCTTGCCCGCGTTGGTCAGGCGGTAGGCCGCCACGGTGCCGCTGTTGCCGGCGACGACGATCTCCTGCTTGCCGTCCTCGTCGATGTCGGCGACGACCGAGGGCGCATAGACGCGACCATCGGTCGCCGTCCCGCGTCCCAGCTGCTTGCCGGCCGCGTCGAAGACGAACGTCGAATAGAACGGCGCCACGATCTCGAGCCGGCCGTCACCGTCGAGGTCCACGAGCCCGGGGGAGGAGAACCAGCCGGTCTCGCCGGTGGCGATGTTGCGGACGAACCGCGGGGGCTGCACCGCCGCCGTACCTCCCTGCGAGGTGCAGGACGCGGCGGTCAGGGCGACCACCGCCTCGCCGGTGGAGACGGCGCCGCTCGCGGAGGCCAGCAGGGTGACCGCCCCGAGGGCGATGAGCGAACGGGTCGGGTGAGCCAGGGACTGCATGGTCGCGACCCTACTCGCGCAAACCCTCGCGCCGTGCGCGTCGGCCAGGCGCTAGACTGCCACCCATGCGAAGGAACCTGCTCCTTATCTAGCCGCGTCGTGCGATCCACCAGCGACGCGGCTGCCCCTCGTGCGCGAGGGGTTTTTCTATGTCCGGACCCAGGAGCCCCACCCAGGAGCCCCACCCAGGAGCAGAGACCGAGAGAGACGAGATGAGCGAGCAGACGACCCCGACCGAGCGCCCCGCCGACTCCTATGACGTCAAGGCCACCCAGGACAAATGGCTGCCCGTCTGGCAGGAGCTGGACCCCTTCCGCGCCGATGACGACAGCCCGCGGGAGAAGCGCTACGCGCTGACGATGTTCCCCTACCCGAGCGGCGACCTCCACATGGGCCACGCCGAGGTTTTCGCGCTGCACGACGTGGTTGCGCGTTACTGGTGGCAGCGGGGCTTCGAGGTCCTCAACCCGATGGGCTTCGACTCGTTCGGGCTGCCGGCCGAGAACGCCGCGATCCGCAACGACGAGCACCCCGACACCTATACCCGGGCCAACATCGCCCGGTCGATCGACTCGTGCCGCAGGTATGCCGCGTCGTTCGACTGGTCGCGGACCTTCAACACCTCCGATCCGGACTACTACCGCTGGACCCAGTGGCTGTTCCTGAAGTTCTATGAGCGCGGGCTGGCCTATCGCAAGAACAGCCCGGTCAACTGGTGCCCGCAGGACCAGACCGTGCTGGCCAACGAGCAGGTCGT
>JAGQUE010000036.1 GCA_020438665.1 Nocardioidaceae bacterium
ACCATGCGCAGCGTCGTCGTCTTGCCACACCCGGACGGGCCGAGCAGGGCGAAGAACGACCCCCGCGGCACATCGAGATCGAGGGCGTCGACCGCAGTGAAGTGGGCGAACTGCTTGGTCAGCGCACGCAGGCGCAGGCCGTCGAAGTCGGCCTCGGGGGTCGTCATGATGGTCTCCTCAGCCGCCTTGGACATCAGCCCAGTCCCTTTCATACGCAGTCGCGGTCTTCTCGTCGAGCGCCATGAAGGCGAACGTGTTGGCGAGGGTCTCTTCGCTGGGGAAGATCAGCTCGTTGTCGACCAGGCTCGGGTCGACCGACTCCATCGCCTGCTGGGCACCCTGCACCGGGCAGATGTAGTTGTTCCACGCCGCGAGCTTGGCCGCCACCTCAGGCTCGTAGTAGTAGTTCATCCACTTCTCGGCGTTCTCCTGGTGGGTGGCCAGGTTGGGCACGATCATGTTGTCGCTCCAGAGCGACAGCCCCTCCTCGGGCACGACCCACTTGATGTCGGGGTTGTCGAGCTGGGCCTGGATCACGTCGCCCGACCACGCCTCGCACGCGACCACGTTGCCGGCCGCGAGGTCGTTGAGATAGTCGTTGCCGTTGAACGAGCGGATCTGACCGTCCGAGACCGCCTTGCGCAGCGCCTCGATGGCGTTGTCCCAGTCGGTCTGGTCGAAGTCGTCGGGGTTGCCGCCGGTCACCTTCACCATGAAGGCCATGGTGTCGCGCATCTCCGTGAGCATCGTGACGCGCCCCTTGAGGTCCGAGCGCGTGAGCAGCTCGGAGAAGCTCTTGACCTCGCCGACCTCCTTGGCGTTGTAGGCGATGCCGGTCAGGCCGCTCTGCCAGGGCACGTGGTAGGTCAGGTCGGGGTCCCAGGCCTTGCCCTGGAGGGCTGTGATCAACCGCTCCGTGACGTTGGGGATGTTGTCGTGGTTGAGCGGCTGGATCCAGCCGAGGCTGATCATCTTCGCCGCCATCCAGTCGGTGAGGACCATGATGTCGCGCTGGACCGACTGGCACGACGCCAGCTGGTTCTTGACCTTGGCGTAGAACTCCTGGTTGTCGTTGACGTCGTCGGTGTAGGTGACCGAGATGCCTGTCTCACGCTGGAAGACCTGGAACGTCGAGTCCGACTTCTTGCGCGGGTCGATGTAGGCCGGCCAGTTGGAGATGATCAGCGACTTGTCGGTCGCCGAGACGTCCTTGGCGCGGCACGCGGCCGCGTCCTGCGTCGCCGGTTCGGTGCCGAAGAACGGCAGCTTGAGGGCGGCCAGGCTCGCGCCTGCGAAGGCGACCCCCCCAGCACCCTTGAGCAATGTCCGTCTACTCGTCTGGCCTGCTGGGCCGTCCACAGGCAACTCCCTCCTCGCGCGCATGTGGACCGCAGCCTGTCACGGGACTCCCCCTATGACAAGGGAATCGTTTGTTGCAGACATGTAAATCCACGGATTCCGACCCCGACGCGCCCAAGGCCTAGGGCTTTGACCACAGGACACGGGCCTGTCACGCTTCTGGGTGTGACCAGGTCATCGAAGCAGGGCCGCGCCCCCGCGATGCTCGACGACGTCTCCAAGGCGATCATCGAGCAGCTCCAGCAGGACGGGCGCCGCTCCTACGCCGCCATCGGCAAGGTCGTCGGTCTCTCCGAGGCCGCCGTACGTCAACGTGTCCAGCGGCTCATCGACTCCGGAGTCATGCAGGTCGTCGCCGTGACCGACCCCCTCGAGCTGGGCTTCGCGCGGCAGGCGATGGTCGGCGTACGCATCCAGGGCCCGGTCGAGGAGGTGGCCGACCAGATCGTCGAGCTCGACGAGGTCGACTACGTCGTGATCACCGCCGGGTCCTTCGACCTGCTCGTCGAGGCCGTCTGCGAGAGCGACGAGCACCTGCTCGAGCTGCTCTCCCACAAGATCCGCACCATTCCGGGCGTCGAGTCCACCCAGACCTTCATGTACCTCAAGCTCAAGAAGCAGACCTACTCGTGGGGTGTGCGCTGAGCGCCAACTACGCCGAGCTGTCCTTGTGGCACTCCCACCCGTCTCTCGACTGGTCGCCACGCCCCGCCCTGCCCGGTGATCTCCACGTGGACGTCGCCATCGTCGGGGCCGGCTTCACCGGCCTGTGGACGGCCTACTACCTCGCCGAGGCCGACCCGGGGCTTCGCATCGCGGTGCTCGACAAGGACGTCGCGGGCTTCGGTGCCTCCGGACGCAACGGCGGCTGGTGCTCGGCGCTGTTCCCGGCCTCCTCCGACAAGGTGGCCCGTCTCCCCGGCGCCGACCGGGCCGGCGCCCAGGCCCTGCACGCCGCCATGTGCGACACCGTCGACGAGGTGGGCCGCGTCGTGGCGGCCGAGCGCATCGACGCCGACTACGCCAAGGGTGGCACGATCGTCCTCGCACGCACCGCGACCGAGCTCGCACGTGCCCGCGGCGAGGTGGCCGAGGCCCGGGCATGGGACCGCGGTGAGGACGACCTGCGGCTCCTCGGTGCCGACGAGGCACGGTCGCTGCTCGGAGCCACCAACGTGCTCGGCGCGACGTACACCCCCCACTGCGCGGCCATCCATCCGGCCAAGACCGTCCGAGGACTCGCCGACGTCGTCGAGCGTCGCGGCGTCACCATCTATGAGCAGACACAGGCACTCGCCATCGAGCCGGGACGCGTGCGCACGACCCACGGCATCGTCACCGCCGGCCATGTTGTCCGGGCGACGGAGGGCTACACCGCCAGCCTCGAGGGCATGAAGCGCGACGTCGTCCCGGTCTATTCAATGATGGTCGCCACCGAGCCGCTGCCCGCCGAGCTCTGGGAGCAGATCGGGCTGCGACGTCGTGAGACGTTCTCCGACTTCCGTCACCTCCTTATCTATGGGCAGCGCACCGCCGACGACCGCCTCGCATTCGGCGGGCGGGGCGCGCCCTACCACTTCGGCTCCGACACCGGCGTCGCCAACGACCGCGACGAGCGGGTCTTCGCCTCGCTCCACCACACCCTGCTCGGTTTGTTCCCGATACTGCGCGGCACCCGCTTCACCCACGCCTGGGGCGGCGCCCTGGGCGTACCTCGTGACTGGTGCGCCTCGGCTGGGATCGACCGGTCGACCGGGATCGCCTGGGCCGGCGGTTATGTCGGCGACGGGGTCGGCACCACCAACCTGTCCGGGCGGACCCTGCGCGACCTCATCCTGGGGCGCGACACCGAGCTGACCCGCCTGCCGTGGGTCAACCACCGGTCGCCGCGCTGGGAGCCCGAGCCGCTGCGCTGGCTCGGCATCAACGCCGGGCTGCGTGCCATGACGGTCGCCGACGCCGAGGAGAAGGTCACCCGTCGCGAGAGCGCCATCGCCACGGTGATGGCCCCCTTCCTCGGGCACTGACCGAAAACGGGTTGCGCGTCGCTCGCGCCGGGTCCCACCATGGTGGTGACTGCCGGTGCCCGCTGGCGCCCTGGATCGAGAGGAGGCCCCGATGACTGTCGCTGTCCGTGGCCTGCCCACCTTCGCCCTCTCGACCTTCTGGAGCACCAGCACCGATGACTTCCTTCTCCGACCCCTGGAGCGAGCCCGCTCTGTTGGGATCCGACACCGCTCGTCCTGACGAGCATGACGACGTCGACCCGGCGTTCGTGTTCGACTTCCAGACCTACGACGACCCCGACGAGGACGCGGGGCAGCGGTGGTCCACCTGGGCCTCCGTGGAGCCCCTGTGCCGCGGACCCGAGCCACGCCCCGGCTGGGTCGTGACCTCCCAAGGAGCGATCGACACCGACCTCGGCATCCTCAAGTCCGGCAAGGAGGCCGACGTCTTCCTCGTCGAGCGCGCCGACCCCGCGGATCCGGACGGTGGCGTGGTGATGGCGGCCAAGCGCTATCGCGGCACCGACCACCGCAGCTTCCACCGGGCGGCCGTCTATACCGAGGGCCGCAGCGTCAAGCGGTCCCGCGACCGGCGGGCCCTCAAGCGCAAGAGCACGTGGGGACGCGCCGTCGCCGCCGGCGAGTGGGCGATCGCCGAGTGGGACGCGCTCAAGCGGAGCTGGGAGCTCGGCCTGCCCGTGCCCTACCCCGTCCAGATCGACGGCACCGAGATCCTCATGGAGTGGGTCAGCCACGAGGGCGAGACGGCGCCGAGGCTCGCGCAGACCCGTCCCGAGCCAGACCTGTTGGGGTCGTACTTCGACCAGCTCCGGGACGCGATGGCGACCCTGGTCCAGGCTGGTCTCGTCCACGGCGACCTGTCGGCCTACAACCTGCTGGCCGCCGGTGAGCGGCTGGTGGTCATCGACCTGCCGCAGATGGTCGACCTGGCCGGCAACCCGGCGGGCTTCGACTTCCTCCAGCGCGACTGCGCGAACGTGTGTGGCTGGTTCCGCTCCCGCGGGCTCGACGTGGACGAGCACGACCTGTTCGGCGAGCTGATCGGCCACGCGTTCTGACCGGTGGGCGGAGCAGCTGAGCCGACCCGGGGACGAACCCCCCGAGAGCCATGGGTTCGTACCCGGGTCGAACGCTCGTCTTCAACCAACCAGGATTTGATCGTTCAGACCAGCGCCTGCCGCCAGATGTGTTGGATTCCACAGGATCACCCGCAGGATTCACGGCGAGTGGGTAGCGTCGCATCATGCGCAGGACGCGGGGCCGGTCGGTCGAGGTGGAGAGCCTCGCCGACTTCGACCGCAGGCTGGCCTCCGGTGCGACGCAGCTGACGGGGTGGCACCTGCAAGGCCTCGACCTCTCCGACCGACGCGCCGAGCTGCGACACGCCAACGTCGAAGGTGCGCTGTTCCTCGGCTGCCGGTTCGCCAACGGTGACGAGGAGTCGGTGCGCGCCCGCGGGGCCGTGGTGTTCCCGGCGGTGCCGGGCGTGCCTGTGGACACCTATCGCACCCGGCTCTACAGCGCTGACGAGCTCTATGACACCGCCGACTATGCGACCTCGCTCGACGCCCGCGCCTATGCCTGGTCCCAGCAACCCGCCGACCGCGACGCCACGCTCGCCCAGGCCCTGCACGACCGGGCCATGGACGACGCCCTCACGGCGTGGGTCGATGCCCGCTCCCTCGTCGGTGTGATGGGTGGCCACGCCCTGCTGCGCGGCGACCGCGGCTATGCCGACGCCGCGCTGCTCGGGCACCTGCTGGGCCGCACCCGCACCGTCGCCACCGGTGGTGGCCCGGGAGCGATGGAGGCCGCCAACCTGGGTGCCTACCTCTCCCCCGCCCCCGTGGACGCGCTGACCGACGCGCTCGGCCTGCTGAGCACCGTCCCCCACTACCGACCCGACGTGAGCGCCTGGGCCGCGGCCGCCTTCGCGGTGCGCGCGACGTGGCCCG
>JAGQUE010000430.1:0-11872 GCA_020438665.1 Nocardioidaceae bacterium
AACTCCCAGGTCTTGGCCCAGCGCTCGTAGTAGCCGCGATGGCTCGCCAGTGTGCGCACGAGCGGGCCGGCCTTGCCCTCGGGGCGCAGCGCGGCGTCGACGGGCCAGATCGTGCCCTCGGAGGTCTGATCGGAGCAGACCTGCATCAGCGCGGCGGCCAGCTGGGTGGCCACCTTGAGCGCTGGCGTCTCCTCGGCACCCTGGGCGGGCTCGGCCACGAAGATGACGTCCACGTCGGAGACATAGTTGAGCTCGTGGCCGCCGCACTTGCCCATCGCGATCACCGCCAGCCGTGCCGTGGCGGCGGCCGGCCCGACGCGCTCGCGGGCGATCGCCAGGGCCGCGTCGAGCGTGCCGGCCGCCAGATCGGCGAGCTCCGCGGAGGCGTCGTCGACGCCGAGGTGATGGGCGAGGTCGCGGGAGGCGAGCCGCATCAGGTGACGGCGATACTCCACCCGCAGCGCATCCGGTCCCAGCGGCCCGAGGCTGGCCGTCGGGCGGGGGTCGCCCGGGTCCGCGCCCACCGCCGCCAGGAGCGCGCCGCGGACGGCGTACGCCGCAGGTCGGGTGGCGCCCAGGTCGGGATCGCGCAGCTCGTGCCACTGCTCGGGGTGGCGCACGAGGTGGTCGGTCAGCGCCTGGCTGGCCCCGAGCACCATCAGCGTCCGCATCGCCGTGCCCTCGTCGTCGACGAGGGCCTGGATGAGCTGGTGGCGATCCGAGGCGGCGGCGGCCAGTCGCAGCAGACCGGTCAGTGCCTGGTCCGGGTCGGCCGTGCGCGCGAGGATCGCCAGCAGGGGCTCGGCGGCGCCGTCGAGGCGGTCGAGCTCGTCCCGGGCCCGAGACGGCTCACGGAACCCGAGCCGGAGGAGGTTCTGCCGGCTGAGCGCGTCGACCTCGCGGGTCATCGGTGCAGCACGATCTCCGCGAACCGCGAGGCGAGCGGGCGCCAGGCGTCGTCGAGCTCTGCCCGCGCCGCCGCGACGCGGGCAAGCTCGTCCTCGATCACGATGCCGTTCTCGGCCGGGCTCACCGGGTCGTCCGCGGCCCAGCGGCGCAGCAGCGGCTCGTCGATCTCGGGGTGCCACTGGACGCCCCACATCGCCTCGCCGAACCGCGCCGCCTGGACCTCGCCTCGCGGCGCGCGGGCCAGCTCGACCGCGCCCGGTGGGAGCTCGGTGACGATGTCGGAGTTCCAGTGGATGCCCAGCCGCGGCGTGGCGACGGCACCGAAGAGGGGGTCCTCGGCCGCCTTGTCCAACCAGCCGACCTCGGTCAGCCCGACCTGCTGGCCGAGCGGGTTCGTGTGCACCTCGCCCCCGAGAGCGACGGCCGCCACCTGATGCCCCAGACAGATCCCCAGCGTGGGGACGCCGTCACGATGGGCCTGTCGTATCAGCTGCTTGACGGGGGTCAGCCAGGCGATCTCGTCGTCGTGGTGGGCGCTCATCCAGCCACCCATGACGAGCAGACCGTCATGGCCGGACAGGTCGCTCGGAAGGACGTCGCCCGCCCAGGGCTGGCTCACGTGCAGGTCGCAGCCGGCGTCCTGCAACCAGACGCCGAACCACGCCGGCGGGTCGTCGGGCTCGTGTTCGATGACCAGGACGCGTGCAGACACAGGGACGAACCTACTGCCTCGCCCAGCGATGCCGGTCCCGGACTCGGTCAGTTGACGGCGAGCAGCGCGAACTCGGCGATGACGACCGAGACGCCGAGCAGGCCGGCCGCCCACCACCAGTAGCGGCGCCACACCGCGGCCATCGCGGAGAAGACCCCGGCGAGCAGTGCGAGCGCCGGGACCAGCGAGCTCCAGCCGGTGACCTCACCAGGAGCGTTGGCCGCGAGGCCGAGGTCGAAGGCGCGGTAGGAGACCCATATCAACACCATGGCGCCGATGCCGAGCAGGCCGACGACCGAGAGCGCGAAGCTCCCTGGCAGCACCCGAGGGGCGTTGGTGTCGTGGTAGCGCCACCGGGTCAACGACAAGGCCACGAGCAGGCCGCCCGTGCTGATGCTGCCCCAGAAGAGGAAGTGCTTGAGGCCCGGGTCGAGGTTGGCGACCATCGTCAGGCCCCAGGCGGAGATGCCGAGACCTAGCCCGGCCGCCACCGCGACGCCGCGGCTGGCCCAGCCGGACTGCGCCTGGAGGACCAGGGCAGCGCTCGCGTTGATGAGCAGGACCAGCGAAAGGGCCGCCGCGAGGGTGGGCAGCTGGCCTGGGACGTCGGCGCCGGGGGCGAGGCCCCGCCGGATGTCGAAGGCGACCATCAGCCACATGCCGCCGGTGACGAGCGCAAGCCACAGCAGCGGCTCGACCAAGGCGCGGGGATAGCCGATGATCCTTTCCACGCCGAGCGCGGGAATGCTCATAACACGGGCAGCATACGGTCTCTTTCGTAGGCCGACACCTGAATCCGATATTCCGCCCATTCGGCTCTTTTGTTGCGCAGGAAGAACTCGAAGACGTGCTCGCCGAGCGTCTCGGCCAGCAGCTCGGACTTCTCGGCGATGGAGATCGCGTCATAGAGGTTGCGGGGCAGCGGCTCGATGCCGAGGGCCTGCCGCTCGCGCTCGGTCAGCGACCAGACGTCGTCCTCGGCCTCGGGCGGCAGCTCATAGCCCTCGGTGATCCCCTTCATCCCGGCCGCCAGCACCACGGCGAAGGCGAGATAGGGATTGCAGGCCGCGTCGACGGTGCGCAGCTCGATGCGGGTGGAGTTGCCCTTGTCGGGCTTGTACATCGGCACGCGGATCATCGCCGAGCGGTTGTTGTGGCCCCAGCAGATCCCGGGCGGGGCCTCGCCACCGCCCATGAGCCGCTTGTAGGAGTTGACCCACTGGTTGGTGACGGCGGTGATCTCGCTGGCATGGGTGAGGATCCCCGCGATGAACTGCTTGGCCGTCTTGGAGAGCTGGTATTCGGCCCCGGCCTCGAAGAACGCGTTGTGGTCGCCCTCGAACAGCGAGACGTGCGTGTGCATCCCCGATCCGGGGTGCTGGGTGAAGGGCTTGGGCATGAACGTCGCCCAGATACCCTGGCTGAGCGCCACCTCGCGGACCACCGTTCGGAAGGTCATGATGTTGTCGGCGGTGCTGAGCGCGTCGGCATAGCGCAGGTCGATCTCCTGCTGTCCGGGGCCGCCCTCGTGGTGGCTGAACTCGACCGAGATCCCCATCGCCTCCAGCATCGTGATGGCCTCGCGCCGGAAATCGGCGCCCATCGACTGGGGCGTGTGGTCGAAGAACCCGCTCTGGTCGACCGGCACCGGCTCGGCGCCGGGCGTCGGGCCGTCCTTGAACAGGTAGAACTCGATCTCCGGGTGGGTATAGAACGTGAATCCGTTCTCGGCCGCCGTGCTGAGCGTGCGCTTCAGGACGTGGCGGGGGTCGGCGTAGGAGGGGCTGCCGTCGGGCATGACGATGTCGCAGAACATGCGGGCCGTGGCCGGTCCCTCGTCGCGCCACGGAAGGATCTGGAACGTCGACGGGTCGGGCCGGGCGAGCATGTCCGCCTCATAGATGCGGGTGAACCCCTCGATCGCGGAGCCGTCGAACCCGATCCCCTCGTCGAAGGCGCCCTCGAGCTCGGCCGGCGCCACCGCCACGGACTTCAACGAGCCGAGCACGTCGGTGAACCACAGCCGGACGAACCGGACGTCGCGCTCCTCGAGTGCCCGGAGGACGAAGTCTTCCTGCTTACCCATGGGTCCCACTATGGCCGACGCGTGTTTCGGACGTGTGACACGACCCTCCGGCTGACCGACGGAGTCAGCGCCCGCGCCGCCCACCACCGCTTCGTCGAGACCGCCGAGCCGGCGGCGGTGCCCGGTCAGCCGACCGGCTGCTGAAGCTCGGTCACCCAGGTCTCCTCCGGCCCCTGCACGTCGTGGTAGAGCTCACGACACGGGCCGGCGAACTCCAGGCCGGACCGGCGGACGTGGTCGGCGAGCTCCTGCCAGGCCTGACCGATCCCCGCCATCGCCCCCACATAGACCGTCGTGACCGCCCGCGGCTGGGCTGCCAGCTCGCGGACAGCGGCACCGTCGGGAACCACACTCTTGCCCAGATAGCCGGCCGTGACCCGCAGCCGCTCCCCCTCGGCCTCATACCAGGCCACGCCCGGGTGGGCGGGCGGGTCGCCTGCCTCGGCCAGCTGCTCGGCCAGCCCGACGAACATCGGCCCGATGACGGCTCCGACCTGGGTGGTGTCGTCCACGACGTCCGTGCGGCTGAGCACGGTGAGCGCCGGCAGCTCCTTCTCGACGAACTCCATCTCGCTTCCTCCTTCGATGAGCCGGAGACGTCGCTCCACCTCGGCCAGCCGGGCGGCGTCCGCCGCGATCTGGCCGCTCAGCGCCGTACGGCGGTCCGCCAGGAGCCTGCGCAGGTCCTGGAGGTCGCCGGAGACCAGCTCACCGATCTCCGCGAGGCCGAACCCGAGCTCACGCAGGGCCACGATCTGGTGCGCCCGAGGCAGCAGCGCCTCGTCGTAGCGTCGATAGCCGGAGTGCGGGTCGACCTCGGTCGGGGTGAGCAGGCCGAGCCCGTCATAGTGGCGCAGCATGCGCACCGACAGGCCGGCGTAGCGGGCGAACTCTCCGATGGTCAACATGACCGCTCCAGTCCAGGGCCTGACACGGTGTCAGGGTCAAGCGTCCTCGGGGATCTGGTCCTCGGGGATCTGGGCCAGCTCGTCGAGCCAGGCGGCCGGTCCGGCGTCGGACGGCATCCGCCAGTCGCCGCGGGGGCTCATCGTGCCGCCGGGGCTGACCTTGGGCCCGTTGGGCAGTGCGGACCGCTTGAACTGGCTGGCGAAGAAGCGGCGCACGAAGACGTCCAGCCAGTGGCGGATCTCGGCCAGCGAATAGGCCGACCGGCGGTCCTCGGGGAACCCTGGCGGCCATGCCCCCGTCGCCGCGTCGTGCCAGGCGTGCCAGGCGAGGAAGGCGATCTTGGTGGGCCGCATGCCCCACCGCAGCACGTGATAGAGGGTGAAGTCCTGCACGGCGTAGGGGCCGACGGTGTCCTCGGTGGCCTGCGGCCGGGCGCCCTCCTCGTGGGGCACGAGCTCGGGGGTGATCTCGGCCTCGACGATCTCGCGCAGGGCCCGGTTGGTGGCGTCCTCGAACTGCTCGGACGCGATCACCCAGCGGATGAGGTGCTGGATCAGCGTCTTGGGCACGCCGGCGTTGACGTTGTAGTGGGACATCTGGTCGCCCACGCCATAGGTGCACCACCCCAGCGCGAGCTCGGACAGGTCGCCGGTGCCGAGGACGATGCCGCCGCGGTGGTTGGCCAGCCGGAACAGGTAGTCGGTGCGCAGGCCCGCCTGGACATTCTCGAACGTGACGTCATAGACCGGCTCGCCGTCGGCGAACGGGTGCCCCAGGTCGGCGAGCAGCTGGCGCGCGGCGGGACGGATGTCGAGCTCCTCGAAGGTCACCCCGAGTGACGTCGCGAGCCGGGTGGCCCGGTCCTTGCTCTCGGATCCGGTGGCGAACCCCGGCATGGTGAACGCGTGGATGTCGGACCGGGGCCGGCCGAGCCTGTCGAGCGCCCGGGCGGCGACGATCAGGGCGTGGGTGGAGTCGAGTCCGCCGCTGACCCCGATGACGACCTTGGGCGAGCCGATCGCCCGCAGCCGCTGCTCCAGGCCCGACACCTGGATGTGGTAGGCCTCATAGCAGTCGAGGGCCAGTCGCTCGGGGTCGTCGGGCACGAACGGGAAGCGGTCGACGCGACGGCGCAGGCCGATGTCGGTCGCCGGGGGCTGGAGCTCGAAGCCCACCGTGCGGAAGGTCCGACCCTCCGCTTCGCCGACGGTCGTGATGCCGAGCGTGCGGCGGTTGTCGTCGAAGGTGCCCTGCCGCAGCCGCTCCTGGCGGATCCGGTCGAGGTCGACGTCGGCGACACTGCGCCGGGGACCATCGGGGAAGCGCTCGGTCTCGGCCAGCAGGTCGCCCAGCTCATAGACCATCGTCTGGCCGTCCCAGGACAGGTCGGTCGTCGACTCGCCAGGCCCGGCCGCCGTGTAGACATAGGCGGCACTGCAGCGGGCGCTGGCCGAGCGCACCATCAGCCGGCGGTCCTCGGCGCGGGCGATCGTGATCGGGCTGGCCGACAGGTTGACGAGCACGGTCGCACCGGCGAGAGCGGCCTCGGCGCTCGGCGGCACCGGGACCCACATGTCCTCACAGATCTCGACATGCAGCCGCAGGCCCGGCACGTCCGCGGCCTCGAAGATCAGGTCGGGACCGAACGGCACCTCCTCGCCGACGAGATCGATCCACTCACCTCGACGGTCGTCGCCGGGCGCGAAGTGCCGTCGTTCATAGAACTCGCGATAGGTCGGCAGATAGGACTTCGGGGCCACACCCAGCACCGAGCCCCCCTGGATGACGACAGCACAGTTGAGCAGCCGGTTGCCGACGACGATCGGGGCGCCCACCACCAGCACGGGCGTGAGCTCGGCCGAGGCCTCGACGATCCGCTCGATCGCCTCCTCGACGGCCCCGAGCAGGACGTCTTGGAGCAGCAGGTCGTCGATGGCATAGCCGCTGACACTGAGCTCGGGGAACACCGCGACCCCCACGCCCTCCTCGTGACAGGCGCGGGCCTCCGCCAGGATCGTCTCGGCGTTGGCCATCGGGTCCGCTGCCGCGACGGGGACGGTGCACGCCGCGACGCGCACGAAGCCTTGGGCATAGGCGGAGAAGAAGTCCACGGCTGGATCCTCCCACGGCGCCGCGCTGCGTCGTCGTAGCCTGCCGGTCATGCAGCACCCCCCGGTCGAGCCGTCGGACGCGGTGGTTCTCGACGCCGTACGACGGCACTGGTCGCCCGCGGTCGACGCGGTCCGCTATCTGCCGGTCGGTTTCGGTGCGCACCACTGGGCAGCGCTGGAGCAGGGTCGGGAACGGCTGTTCGTCACCCTCGACCTCGACTCGCCCCGACACACCCTGGCCTCGCTCGAGGGGGCCTATCGGGCCGGCGTCGCGCTGGCCGGCGGTGGCCTGGAGTTCCTGGTCGCACCAGTGCCGGCGAGCCCCGACGAGGTCACCGTGGCCGTGGCGGGCGGGCGGCTCTCCGTCACGCCCTGGGTCAGCGGGACCAGACCCGAGGACGGGAGCGCGGTGGCGCCGCTGGTGGCGCGACTCCATGCCGCTCCACCACCCCCCGACCTGCCGGTCTGGGCGCCCCTGGTCGGTCCCGACCTCCCCGATCGGCTCCGCGACCTGACCGCTGCGCCGTGGCGGGGCGGGCCGCACGGTGAGACCGCGCGCGTCCTGGTCGGCGAGGCCCTCGTGGCAGTCGCCCGATGGACCGCCGACTATCTGTCACTGGCAGCGCGGACCGACCCGACGACGTGGGTGCCGACCCACGGCGAGCCCGGGGTCCACAACCAGCTCATGACGACGGATGGCCGGCTGCTGCTCGTCGACCTCGAGTCGCTCAAGCTCGCTCCCCGGGAGCGCGACCTCGCGCCGCTGCTTCCACTCGAGGCCTCCTTCCGGACGGCGTACGACGGGCCGCCGCCCGACGCCGACCTGCTGGCGATGTTCGACCTGGAGTGGCGGCTCGATGAGATCGGGCAGTACGCCGCCTGGTTCGCGGGGCCACACGGTGACTCTCCGGACGACCGCACCGCGCTGGGCGGCCTGCGCGAGGAGCTGAGCCGGCCGGACCGGCCGACGCGCTGAGGAGGCCAGCCTGGATCCGCGCTCAGCCCTGGTGGGCCGGCTCCCCGGCGTCGTGCTCGACCTCGGCGTCGAGCTCCGTCGGCTGGCCGTCCTCGGGCTGGGGCGGGACGTCATCCATCTCCCCCATCTCCCCGTCGGCCACCGGGGCGGTCACCGTGTCGGACTCGACTGGCCCGGCGACCTCGGCGACGTCGTTCTCACCCACGTCGTCGAGGGCCAACAGGCCGGCGGGTGAGACGTTGGTGAGGGTGGCGAGCATCTGGCGGACGTTGGCGAGCTGGGCGTTGATGCTGTCGCGGCGCTGGGCGGCGGCGGCCAGGGCACGGTCGGACTCGGCCGCCAGGCGGTCGGCGTGCGCCCGCGCCTGCGCGACGATCTCGGACGCCTCCTGCTGGGCGTCCTCGACCAGACGGCGGCCGCCGATCTCCGCGTCGTTGCGGATGCGCTGGGCCTCGTTGCGCGTCTGTTCGAGGTGAGCCTGAGCCTCGTCGAGCTGGCTGCGGGTCGTCTCGAACTGGGACGCGAACTCGCGCTCGACCCGGTCGCGCCGCTCGGCCAGCGTGGTCTCGAAGTCGGCCGCTGCCTGGGCCGCCTTGGCCTGCTGGGCCTCATAGAGCGCATCGGCCTCCGCTCGCCGGGCCTCGGCGTCGCGCTTGGCCTCCTCGTGGAGCTCGTCGGCTCGGCGATGGGCGTTGTCGACGAGGGACTTGGCCTCGGTGTCGGCGTCCTGGCGGCGCTGCTGGGCATAGGCGTCGGCCTCGGACCGCACGCGCTCGGCGGTCTGCTCGGCCTCACGCAGGCGGTCCTCGAAGTCGGTCTTGGCGTTGGCACGGATCTCCGCGGCCTCGTCGTCGGCAAGGCTCAGGATCTGGCCGACCCGCGAGCCGAGGTCGGCGAAGGTCGGTGCGGCCGTGGGGCCGGGCGCGTCCGCGGCCAGCGCCTGGGCGGTCTCCAGCTCGTGCACCCGCCCGGTCAGCTCGACGATGCGCTGTTGGCTGGCGCCGGCCTGCTTCATCAGGTCGGTGATGCGCTGGTCGACCTCGGTGGGTTCATAGCCTCGCCGCACGAGCCGGAAGGAGGAGTGGCCGGCCGGCTGGCCGAGGCTGTCGGGGGTGTTGTCGATGCTCATGGGGCGTCCTCGGGGGTGGGGGGTGTGGACGAACGGGAGACGAGCGGGTGCTCGGGCTCGGGAACCGCCAGGGCCGAGATGACGCCGGACAGCCCGCCCAGCTCCTCGACGATCGCGTCGCGGCGACGTTGGAGGCCCTCGAGCTCGACCCGGGCCGCGGCGACGAGGTCCTCGGCCTCGCGGGCGGTCTGCTCGCGCTGGCGAGCGGCCTCGATGCGCAGCTCGTCGGCCTGCTGGTGGGCGGCGCCGATGATCTGTTGGGCGTCGAGCTGGGCCCTGGTGACCTCGGCCGCGACCTGTTGACGCAGCGCCTGGGCACCCGCTTCGGCCTCCGCGATGCGGACGGCGGCCGTCTCGTGTGTGCCGGCGAGGTGGCGCTCGGCCTCCTCGCGGAGGACGGCAGCGTCGGCCCGAGCGCGCTCGCGGACGAGGTCGCCCTCCTGCTCGGCAGCCGCCAGGGCCTTGTGGCCGGCCTCCTCCAGCTCGACGGCGCGCTGCCGGGCCTCGTCCGCACGCTGGCGCAGCCGGTCGGCCGACCGGCTGATCGTGGCTTGGAGCTCACGCCGGCGCGCGCCCAGCGCCTGGGCGAGGTCGCGGTGGGCGGTGGCCCTGACCCGCTCGATCTCGGCGTGCGTGGCCGCGAGCAGGGAGGCGACGGTCGCGTTGGTCCACTCGGTCTGCTCGGCGGCCGCCGTGAGCTGACGGTCGGCCTCGGCGCGGGCGTGGGCGAGGTGTTCGTCGGCCTGACGCACGACCCGGGTGTGGTGGACCTCGGCTGCCGAGCGCAGCTGGGCGGCCTCCGTGGTGGCCGCCGCGAGCGCGGCGGTCGCCGCTGCCTCTGCCTCGCTGCGCAGTCGGTTGACCTCCGACTGGGCCTCCGCCAGCAGGACCTGGGCGGCGCGCTCGGCCTCGGCGCGTCGGGACCGCTCATGGTCCTCGAGCTCCGCGGCGCGCGCGGACTTGAGGGCGTCGGTCTCGGCGATGATCTGGTCGGCCTGCGCCCGGGCGGAGGCCACGATCTGCTCGGCGTAGCGCTCGGCCTCGTGGCGTTCCTGATCGGCCGCCATCCGCTCGACACCCGCCGCCGCACGGGCCTCGGCCAGCAGCTTCTCGCGCTCCTGCCCGGCCGTGTGCATCAACACCGCCGCCTGCTCACCGGCGTCGCGGATCAGGGCCTGGCCCTGCTCCTTGGCCCGGGCGAGGTGGTCCTCGGCATCGCGGTTGTCGCGCTCCGCCGCCTGGTGGGCGGCCAGGGCCTCCTGGTGCAGCCGGGTCGCCTCACGTTCGAGCTCGTGGACCCTGTCGAGGGTCTCCTTGGCCTCCGCCTGGGCATGGGCGACCAGCTCGTCGGCGACCTGCTGCGCACGCTGGAGCGCAGCGCTCACGGTCGCGGTCGAGTCCGCGGATCCGCTCGTCTGCACGCTCAACAGCGCTCCGCCAGGTGATCCACCGGGACATCATTCCAGACCTTCCTGAGCCCCACCAGGGAGACGCCGGAGTCGTTGCGCGCATGGGGACCAGCGGCCGGGGGACGTGACGCCGACCACATCCGTGGCGAGGGTGGGCTTTCCGACGGCTAGCGTTGGGCTCCGGTCCGGGGACTCCACCAGAGGAGCCTCGAGATGACGGCCCCGACGGGGCAGCAGGGAGCACCATCATGAGCGAGCCCACGGGCGCTGCGGCCGCCGAGTCGCCGGCGCCGTACGGAACGGGCGCCTCGCCCGCCGCAGCGGTCAAACGGATCCGCACCCATCATCTGCGGGAGATGAAGGAGCGCGGCGAGAAGATCACGATGCTCACCTCCTATGACATGTACACCGCCCAGGTCTTCGACGAGGCCGGGATCGAGCTGCTGTTGGTCGGTGACAGCGCCTCCAACAACGTCTATGGCAACGAGACCTCGCTGCCGGTGACCGTCGACGAGCTCATCCCGCTCACCCGGGCCGTGTCGCGCTCGGCCAGTCGCGCCATGGTGGTCGGCGACCTCCCGTTCGGCTCCTACCAGGCCTCACCGGAGCAGGGCTATCTCACCGCGGTCCGCTTCATGAAGGAGGGCGGCGCGCACTGCGTCAAGCTCGAGGGCGGCCGCGAGATGGCACCGCAGATCGAGCTGATGACCCGGGGCGGCATCCCGGTGATCGCTCATATCGGTTTCACCCCCCAGAGCGAGCACGCCCTCGGCGGCTACCGCGTGCAGGGGCGAGGTGAGTCCGCCGAGCGCTTGCTCGGCGACGCCGTGGCCGTCCAGGAGGCCGGCGCGTTCGCGGTCGTCATGGAGATGGTGCCCGGCGACGTCGCCGCCGAGGTGTCCCGTCAGCTCGCGATCCCGACGATCGGGATCGGCGCCGGCAACGGGTGCGACGGTCAGGTGCTCGTGTGGCAGGACGCCTTCGGGCTGCGGGCTGGTCGACTCCCCCGCTTCGTCAAGCAGTACGCCGACGTGCGCGGCGTGCTGCTCGAGGCGGCGCGCGCCTATGCCGACGACGTGCGCGCCGGGACCTTCCCCGGTCCCGAGCAGACCTTCTGAGTCTCCCGGCCGACGCGGGCGCGGCCACGGCTCTTCAGCCTGGCCGGGCCCCGGCCCGCCGCGTACGTTGGTGGCCATGCCTCGGCACTCGTTCTCGCGCCCCGTGTCCGCTGTCGCCCTGACGGCGGTCTTTGCCCTCAGCCCGTCGCTGGCCTGTTCGGCGCCTGCCGACGACGCGCCGACGCGAGGCGGAACCCCCGGCGCGAGCGCCGGCACGGCTGGCGTCCCGGGGACGGCCGCCAAGGTCCCGGCGTTCACCGTGAAGCGGATGGTCAAGGGATACAGCCACGTCTGGGACGTCGCCTCGGTCGGCTCCGAGGGGTGGATCTTCACCGAGCGCGAGTCGGCCAAGGTCCGCATCGTCAAGGGCAAGGCCGTCCACAACGTGAAGTTCCCGAGCAGCAGCGTGTGGGCCTCCGGCGAGACGGGCCTGATGGGCATCGCGGTCGACCCGGCGTTCACCAAGAACCGTCGCTTCTACACCTGCCAGGGCGGGTTCACCAAGAACGGCCA
>JAGQUE010000430.1:11938-13085 GCA_020438665.1 Nocardioidaceae bacterium
CTGGGCGGCCTCCCGACGTCGAGCGGGCGCCACGGGGGCTGCCGGCTTCTCATCGAACGCGACTCGGGAGCGCTGTTCGTGGGCACCGGCGACGCGGCCCAGGGCAGCAACCCCGAGAACCTCACGTCCCTCGGCGGCAAGATCCTCCGGCTCGACCGGATGACCGGCAAGCCGTGGCCGGACAATCCGTTCAGCAACGCCACGAACCGCAGCAAGCGCTACGTCTACAACTACGGGCATCGCAACGTCCAAGGCCTGGCCCAGCGCGCCGACGGGTCGCTGTGGTCGGCCGAGCACGGCCCCGATCGTGACGACGAGATCAACCTGGTGCTGCGCGGCGCCGACTATGGCTGGAACCCTGTGCCGGGCTACAACGAGTCGGTCCCGATGACCGACCAGTCGCTGCCCGGACCGCAGACCGAGGCGCAGTGGAGCACGGGCTTCCCGACCCTCGCCACCTCCGGCATCACCTTCGTGACGGGGTCGAAGTGGGGCTCGCTCCGCGGGACGATGGCCGTGGCCGCGCTCAAGGCCAGTCGCGTGGTGTTCCTGCGGTTCGATGCCGACGGCACGTTCGTCAAGGTCAAGGCCCCCAAGGCGCTGCGCCAGTACGGCCGGCTCCGCTCGTTGGTGCTGGCCCCCAACGGTGACCTGCTCGCCACCCAGGACAACGGCAGCAACGACGGGATCCTGCGGATCTCGCCGTCAGCGCCCTGAACGCGACTGGGACTCAGCGGCCACCAGCACCCGTCACGGGTTCAGCTGTCGGTGTCGCCCTTGTCGTCGTTCCAGGCGGGGTCGTTGTCCCACTCGTCGTTGCGTTCCTGGACGCGCTCGAGCGCGTGGGAGGCGGCCTCGGCGCTGGGGTAAGGACCCAGGCGGTCCTGGTTGCGGCAGCCGTCCCTCCCCTCGACCTGGTGGTGGGTGAGGCAGAACCAGAACTCGGGCTCGTCGCTCATGCCGCGAAAACTACACCGGCCTCGTGCTGGGCCTCCCTGTCCGCCTATCCTGGGTTGCGCGGAGGGGCTGGCCGGGCGGCCGCGGCTCGTCGAGAGGCGGGTCGAGGAAGGTCCGGGCTCCACAGGGCGCGGTGGTGGCTAACGGCCACCCGGAGCGATCCGCGGGACAGTGCCACAGAGAGCAGACC
>JAGQUE010000037.1:0-3925 GCA_020438665.1 Nocardioidaceae bacterium
GCCCGCGCCACCAACGGCGCGGCCGACCAGCGCCACCACATCGCACACCTGCAGGTGGTCCACCCCGACGACGTCGGCCGCTTCGCCGCGCTCGGCGTCACCGCCAACATGCAGGCGCTGTGGGCGTGCCTCGAGGAGCAGATGATCGAGCTCACGCTCCCGTTCCTGGGTGAGGAACGGTCGGCCTGGCAGTACCCCTTCGGCGATCTGCACCGCAACGGCACGCCGCTCGCCATGGGAAGCGACTGGCCCGTGTCGACCCCCGACCCGCTGGCCGCGATCCACGTCGCGGTCACCCGGACGGCGTACGGCGAGGAGGGCCCGGCCGGCGGCGAACCCTTCCTGCCCCACCAGGCCCTCGACCTCGAGACCGCGTTCGCCGCCTATACGTCGGGCTCGGCGAGGGTCTGTCATCGCGACGACGCCGGCGTGCTGGAGCCTGGGGCGGTGGCCGACCTGGTGGTCCTCGACCGCGACCCGTTCGCCGGTCCGAAGTACGAGATCGGAGCGACGCGGGTGTCGTCGACGTGGGTGGCCGGCGAGCGGGTCAGCTGACGTCCTTCTCGCCGGGCAGCGCGTCGTCGGGATACTTCCTCAGGTAGGAGCCGACCTTCTCGTCCTTGACGGCCTTGAACAGCTTCTTGACCCGGGCCGGGTCGAGGATGTTGGAGTCGCCCACGCCGGGGATGTTCTCGAAGTGGTCATAGGGCATCGTCACGAAGTCGATGTCGCTCTTGGTGAGGTGGCGCAGCCCGAGGGCGAGCGAACGCAAGTCGGCGGTCTGCCAGTCCGCGTCGACCGTCACATAGCGGACCACCACGTCGAGGATGTCCTTGACCTTCAGGGGGTCACCCAGGGTGCCCGAGGAGGTCAGCTTGTCGAGCACCGCGCGCAGGAAGTTCTGCTGACGGGCCACTCGCCCGAAGTCGCCACCGGGCAGGTTGTAGCGCATCCTCACATAGTTGAGCGCCTCCTGCCCCTGGACGTGGTGCCAGCCCTGGGACCACTCCTGGTCCTGCTTGGGGTCATAGAGGCTCTCGGGGACATAGACGTCGACCCCGTCGAGCGCCGTGGTGAGGTCGCGGAAGCCTTCGAAGTCGATGATCGCGAGGTGGTCGATCCGCAGTCCGGTCAGGTGCTCGACGGTGCGGACCGTGCCGTAGGGGCCATAGAAGGAGAAGGCGGCGTTGATCTTGTTGTCGCCGTGCTGGGTGTTCTCGGCGTCATAGATGGGGACATAGGAGTCGCGCGGGATCGAGACGACCGACGCGCTCCGGCGGTCGGCCGCGATGTGGACCACCATCAGACTGTCGCTGCGGTAGGCGCCGGAGTCCCAGGTGCCGTCGGCCATCAGCTCGGCGACCGTCGGCTTCGCGACGAGCTGCTCGGGGTTGTCGGCGCCCATCAACAGGATGTTGAGCGCCGTGGTGGGCTCGGCCTCCGGCCGACCGCTCTCCCAGCCCGAGGGCAGGGGCACGGTCGGGATCTTTCCCAGCGTCGAGTTGAGGTTCCAGGCATAGCCGCCGGTGGCCACGCCGGTCACCAGCAGGACGACCAGCAGCGCGAGCGGCGTACGACGGTGCCCGCGACGCCACAGCAGCATGGCTGCGACGACCAGCACGACGACCAGGCCCACGGCGGTGTAGAGGGCCGCCGTGAGGTCGTGGTGCATCAACCACCACAGCCCGCCCGCCGCGACCAGGATCGCAGCGGCCGCGGCCAGCGGCGTCGCCCATCGGCGCATGGTTTCCCCCTAGGGTCCTGCTCGTCCACCCCGATTGTCTCCTATCCTGCCGGAGACCTGGTTGCTACGGACTCGGTGGCAACGAGGCGTCAGACACGCAGAATCCGTTGATCCACGTGCACCCCTCTACAGAATCCGTCACCACGTCGCTAGGGTCTGAGCTATCAGCTCAGAAAGGATCATCGTGAGAATCCTGTTGGTCGGCGCCGGCGGAGTCGGGGCGGCGTTCGCCGCCATCGCCCAGCGCCGCGACTTCTTCGAGACTCTCGTCATCGCCGACTACGACGTCGCCCGCGCCGAGAAGGCCGCGACGGCCGACCCGCGCTTCGTCGCCGCCCAGGTCGACGCCTCGTCCGCGGGCTCCGTGGCGGCGCTCTGTCGTGAGCACGGCATCACCCATGTCATGAACGCTGTGGATCCGCGCTTCGTCATGCCGATCTTCGACGGCGCCTTCGCCGCCGGGGCGGACTACCTCGACATGGCGATGTCCCTGTCGCACCCGCACCCCTCCGAGCCTTATGCCGAGTGTGGCGTCAAGCTCGGCGACGAGCAGTTCGCCAAGGCCGGTGACTGGGAGTCGGCCGGGCGGCTCGCCCTGGTCGGCATCGGCGTCGAGCCGGGGCTGTCCGACGTCTTCGCGCGCTACGCCGCCGACCACGACTTCTCCGAGATCGACGAGCTCGGCACGCGCGACGGGTCAAACCTCACCGTGGAGGGCTACGACTTCGCGCCATCCTTCTCCATCTGGACGACGATCGAGGAGTGCCTCAACCCGCCTGTCGTCTGGGAGAAGGGCGGCGACGGTGAGGGGCGCTGGTTCACCACGCCGCCGTTCAGCGAGCCCGAGGTGTTCGACTTCCCCGAGGGCATCGGCCCGGTGGAGTGCGTCAACGTCGAGCACGAAGAGGTGCTGCTGATGCCGCGCTGGGTCGATTGCAAGCGCGCGACGTTCAAGTACGGGCTCGGTGACGAGTTCATCGACGTCCTCAAGACCCTGCACAAGCTGGGTCTGGACAAGACCGACAAGGTCCGCGTCGGAGGTGTGGAGGTGTCGCCCCGCGATGTCGTGGCCGCCTGCCTGCCCAACCCCGCCGAGCTCGGGCCCAAGATGAAGGGCAAGACGTGCGCGGGCCTCTGGGTCACCGGGAAGGGCAGGGACGGCGCGCCGCGGTCGACCTACTACTACCACGTGGTCGACAACGAGTGGTCGATGGCGGAGTACGGCCACCAGTGCGTGGTCTGGCAGACCGCCATCAACCCGGTGGTCGCCCTCGAGCTGCTCGCTCGTGGCACCTGGTCGGGTGCGGGGATCCTCGGCCCCGAGGCCTTCGACGCGGTGCCGTTCCTCGAGCTGCTGACCGACTATGGCAGCCCGTGGGGGGTCAAGGAGCTCGGCTGACGCCGTGCCCCTGCGGACGCGGTGACCGCTCGCTCGTTGACTGAGCGGTAGGTCACTGCGCCCTGCCCCGGCACAGACGACGATGGAGGCGTGACCAGGCCCTACGTCGGCGATGCCTCGGTGGCGCCCGCTCCCGAGGTGGTCACGGCCGTGGCGAGCGACGCCGATCGCGGCCTGACGGCCGCGGAGGCGGGTCGGCGCCTGGCCGAGAGCGGCCCCAACGAGCTGCGGACGACGCCGCCGACACCGTGGTGGCGGGTCCTCCTACGCCAGTTCCAGGACCCGCTGGTCCATCTCCTGGGCGTGGCGATCGCGGTGTCGCTCGCCGCCTGGCTCGCCGAAGGGGCGGTCGGCCTGCCGGTCGATGCCCTGGTCATTGCGGCGATCCTCGTGGCCAACGCTGCGATCGGCTGGCTGCAGGAGGAGCGGGTGGCCGACGCCGTGGCCGCGCTGGCGTCGCTCACGGCGTCGACGGCCACGGTGCTGCGCGACGGTGAGGTCGTGGTGGTGCCGGCGACGACTGTCGCGGTGGGGGACCTGCTGGTGTTGGGCGAGGGCGACGCGATCGCGGCCGACGCCCGGGTCCTCGGGGGATCACGGCTGACCGTGCTGGAGGCGGCCCTCACCGGGGAGTCGGTGCCGGTCGACAAGGATCCGGCGCCGCTGGCCGGGCCGGTGCCGCTCGCGGAGCGCCGGAGCATGGTCTTCGGGGGCTGCGCGGTCGCCAGCGGGTCGGGGCGAGCGGTGGTCACCGCCACGGGGATGGACACCGAGATGGGGTC
>JAGQUE010000037.1:4132-5932 GCA_020438665.1 Nocardioidaceae bacterium
GCCGTGCTGTCGCTGGTGCTCGCCATCGGCGTGCGGGCCATGGCGCGACGGCAGGCCGTCGTCAAGGCGCTGCACGCAGTGGAGACGCTGGGCTCGGCGTCGGTGGTGTGCTCGGACAAGACCGGCACGCTGACGCGCAACGAGATGACCCTGCGCCGGGTCGTGCTCCCCGACGGCGAGGTGGACCCGCTGGCCGACGAGGCCGTCGAGGTGCTACTCGCGGGCGCGGTGGCCAACAACGCCGTGGTCGACCCTGCCACCGGGAGCGCCCTGGGCGATCCCACCGAGGCGGCGCTGGCGGTCGCGGCCAGCAGACACGTGGAGGCGACGGCGCAGCTGGTCGCCATCGATCGCGTGCTGGAGCTGCCGTTCACCTCCGAGCGCAAGCTCATGTCGACCGTGACCCGGCAGATCGGCAGCCAGGACCAGCACCTGTTCACCAAGGGTGCGCCCGACGTTCTCCTCGAGCGCTGTTCCCACGCTCGGCTCGGCGGCCAGGATGTGCCGCTCGACCCAGCGTTGAGGGAGCACCTCGGCCGGCAGGTCGATGACCTGTCGACCGCGGCTTATCGCACCTTGGGGGTGGCTCGGCGGCGGCTCGGCGTCGAAGCTGGCGTCATCGACGAGTCCCAGGAGCGCGACCTGGTGTTCCTCGGGCTGGTGGGCCTGATCGACCCGCCCCGCGACGAGGTCCCACCCGCGGTGGTCGAGGCCCAGCGCGCGGGGATCAGGGTCATCATGATCACCGGGGACCATCCCGCGACCGCGCTTCGGATCGCCGCGGACCTCGGGATCGTGGGTCCCGACGCCCGCGTGCTGACCGGCGCCCAGCTGGACGCGTTGTCCGACGAGGAGCTGGGTCGGCTGATCGAGGACGTCTCCGTCTTCGCGCGGGTGACCCCGGCCCACAAGCTGCGCATCGTCGACGCCCTCCAGGCCCACGACCTGATCGTCGCGATGACCGGGGACGGGGTGAACGACGCCCCCGCCCTGCGGTCCGCCGATATCGGGGTCGCCATGGGCCGGGCCGGGACGGAGGTCGCCAAGGAGGCCAGCACGATGATCCTCGGCGACGACAACTTCGCCACGATCATCGCGGCGGTCCGGCAGGGCCGGGTCATCTTCGACAACATCCGCAAGTTCCTGCGCTATCTGCTGTCCTCCAACATGGGCGAGGTCGCCACCGTCTTCCTGGGGGCGGTCCTCGCGCCCGTGCTGGGGCTGACCGAGGCGTCGGCGGCCGGGGTGGTCGTCGTGCCGCTCCTGGCCACCCAGATCCTCTGGATCAACCTGGTCACCGACTCCGCCCCGGCTCTCGCCCTCGGCGTCGACCCCGAGATCGACGACGTGATGGCGCGCCCGCCGCGGCCCCCGACGCGGCCGATGCTGGACCGGGCGATGTGGGGGCGGATCGTGCTGGTCGGCGTCACGATGGCGGCGGTGACGCTCGCGGCGATCGACCTCTTCCTCCCCGGCGGACTCATTGAGGGAGGTGACGATCTCGCCACGGCACGGACGGCCGCGTTCTCGACCCTGGTCCTGGCCCAGCTGGTGAACGCCCTGGAGTCACGGTCGGAGACGCGCAGTCTCGGCCACGGACTCCTGTCCAACCGGTGGCTGTGGGGGGCTCTGCTGCTGGGCGTGGCCCTCCAGGTCGCGGTGGTCGAGGTGCCGTTCCTGCAGTCGGCGTTCGGGACGGTCCCGCTGGACGCCGTGCACTGGGCGTGGTCCGTCGGTCTGGCGCTCCTCGTCGCCGTTCCGGTCGAGCTGGAGAAGGCCTGGCGCCGGCTGCGCGTCCGC
>JAGQUE010000431.1 GCA_020438665.1 Nocardioidaceae bacterium
TTTCCAAAATTCTTTTCGAACGACTCGCTGCCGTCGAAACGCGACTGGCCACGCGCTCCTCAGGCGTGCGGACTGCGGCAGACCCGCATGGCTGGCTCGGTTACCGCATCGCCTAGAACCAACCGCTCTCGAAGTCACGGTCGATGGTTTCTTGCGACTCAGCGACCACCGTTAGGTTGTCGAAGTTCGCGATGTAGTCAGCCTTCGTGACGCCGCGATCAGTGAAGGCCGTATGCAGGCCCGGGCGTGCACGTTCCAGAAGCTCCCACCGACGATCTGGCATGACCCGAGCATCGCGCGCACATCGGCTGTGAGGTCACCTGGGCGCGACCTCATCATCCCGTCTGGGAAGGGATCGCCAGTCGCGGGCGTTGGCAGCAACGTGAGCGGACAACTGGTGGCGTTGCAGCAGAGGGCGGGTGCGGCGATCTTCCGGCTGGTGGCGGGGCCAGAGGGTGAGCGCGAGCGCGAGCGGATCCACGGGACGCCCGGGCCGCGGTGGTTCGAGCGCGGCACGCCGATCACGACCGTCCATGGGGATGCGTCGATGTTCGTCGGCGGCATCCGCGCGGTGATGATGCAGTCGCTCCACCCAGCGGCGATGACGGCGGTCGCCGAGCACTCCGGCTATCGCGGCGATCTGTGGGGCCGGCTGGCGCGCACGTCGACGTTCCTGGCCACCACGACGTTCGGCCCGGCCGACCTGGCGGAGCAGGCGGTGGCGACCGTACGCCGCATCCACGACCACGTGACCGGGACGCTCGAGGACGGCACGCCCTATGTCGCCTCCGACCCACACCTGCTGGCGTGGGTTCACGCCGCGGAGGTGGAGAGCTTCCTCGCGGCGCACACCGCCTATGGGCTGCACCCGCTCGACCAGCCCGGCCGCGACGACTACCTCGCCCAGACCGCGGTCGTCGCGCGCAAGCTGGGGGTCATCGACCCACCGACCACCGAGGCCGAGCTTCGCCAGGTGATGGCCGACTTCCGTCCCGAGCTCCGGGCCATCCCGGCGGCCCGCGATGCGATCACCTATGTGCGACTCCAGCCGCCGCTCGCGCTGCCGGCCAAGGCGCCGTACGCCGTGCTCTGGGCGGCCGCGATCGCGCTCATGCCCGACTGGACCCGCGCCGAGCTCGGCCTCCCCCACCACCCGCGCCTCGAGCGCGCCGTCATCCCGGCTGCGGGCACGCTGGCCGTCGGCGCCGTGCGCTGGGCACTGCGCCCCGGCCAGGCTGCGGCGCGGGCCCTGGAGCCGGACCCCGCCTGAATCATCGTCAGCCGACCACCCGGACGGTCCGATCGACCACGACGGTGCGGTCGGCCAGCCTGATCCGGAACCGCAGCGTGACCGCCTCGGCACCCTCCCGCTTGCCGTCCTTGCGGGTCGGGATCGCGAGGGTGAGCGTGGTGCGCCCGGCGTTGAGGTCCTGGTAGAGGAACAACGGCGCCTCGTGCAGCGGCACGCTGTCGCCGACGCGGGGCAGCACGCCGTGCTCGGTCAGCCACCGCCGCGGCACGTCACCGCACAGCAGCTTGGGACCCTTGAGGTTGCCGCCGACGGCGCGGGCCTGGACGGCGACGTAGTAGCCGACCCGCTTGTCCAGCGTCACGCTCCAGCGGGCCGGCGAGCCCTCCCGGACGCGCGGCTTGACCGCCTTGATCGTGATCGGCGGGGTCGGGTCGTCATCGACCACGGTGAGCCGCCCGAAGTAGGCGTCGGTCATCGCACCCGTGCGCGGGAAGGCGCTCAGGAACGTCAGCGTCCTCATGTCGTCGATCTTGTTGCCGGGATAGTCGACGACGACCGCGCCCTCGGTCTGCCCCGGAGCAAGGTCGATCGGGACAAGGTCGGTCCGCTCCCCCGTCGGCCCATAGGACAGCACCCCGACCTCGAGGTGGGCCCGCGAGGTGACCGTGCCACTGACCGTGAACGGGATGGCGGCGGTCTCGTTGCGCGTGTCGCCCTCGGTCACGGTCGCGGTCCCGAGGCTCAGCACCGGCAACCGCTTGGCGGGTACGGCGGCCGGCGCGGCCGGCACCGCTGCCGCGTCGAGGATCCAGATGCGACCCTGGGGGCTGTCGCCGATGATGTCGATCTCGACGATCCTGGACAGGTCGACCTCGACGGCCCCGGCCGGCACCACGCTGACGCTCTGCGCCCAGCGCTTGCCGAGGAAGCCCTCGGACGGCAGCGCCGCAACATCGGGGCCACCGACCGGGTCGAAGGTCTCGGTGTTGCCGGTCTCATCGACCAGCCGGACCCGCAACGACACGTCACCCACGGTCGGGTCGACGATCGTGCGCAGGTCGAGCCGGGAGGATCCATTGAGGTCGACCGCGTGGTCGAGGACCATCCCGCCCCGTTGGCCCGGAGCGTCCCACGACATCTCGAAGGCTCTGCGCTTGGAGAACCACGACGTCTGCTCCGTCCAGTGCGGGACGTTTCCGGCGACGTCGCCATAGCGACCGCACAGCCGGTGAGGCACCGTCGGCATCCAGGTGTAGGCGCCAAGGCACAGCTGGGTGTCGGCGCCGTCGGACAGGGCCAGCCCGGCGTCCAGGTCCGGGCGCAGCACCTCGCGGCCACCACCGAGGGCGTGGGAGAAGACCTCGGCATCACCCGTCGACGCGACGGTGACGGCCGACCCGTCGAACATCGGCAGGTACTCCTGCTCGTTGGACGCGAACAGGTGCACGGCGCCGGCAACATAGGCCAGCCCAACCGAACGCTGCTCGGCATCGGAGAGCCGGCCGGGGTTGGCGGTGCCGCACAGACCCGGCCCGTCGTCGCCCCAGTCGTCCCAGGCCGGCGCCTCGGCGACACCGGGCGTCCACTCGGTGTTGAAGAAGTTGTGGTTGGCACCCATCACCAGGACCGAGCTCTTGAGCGAGGTGTCGTCGCTGGTGAGGTCGCGCGAGTCGTCGGTGTAGCCCTGCCCCTGGAGATCGAAGACATCTCCGTCGCAGTAGGGCAGCAGCGTCACGGTCGGCACATAGGCGGCGGTCTGGCCGCCGAAGTCGGTGGGTGCGATCAGCACCTGTCCGGCGACCCGATAGTCGGCCGACAGCGGGATCTCGAGCGACGCGCGGTCGACGCCCTCGCCGCCGCGGCTGTGCCCGACGAGCACGACCTCGAAGGGGTTGAGCTGGTGCTCGGCCACCTGCGTCGCCCAGTAGTCGAGGTGCTTCTCAACGATGTCGGCCCGCGCGTCGGCGCCACCGTCGTCGAGCGCCCAGTCCTGGGCGTTGATGCCGTTGACCCGGATCGAGACCGTGAAGTAGCCCTGGGACGCGAGCACCTGCTGGATGTAGTCATAGCCGAGGTGGCTGGGGATCTCCTGGAACGGCGCCAGGCAGGGCCAGTCGCCACCGTCCCGGCCGTTCTTGGGGTTGTAGCAATAGCTGTGGCGGCCGTGCAGGAACAGCACGATCGGGCGTGGGCCGGTCGCCTCGGACGCAGCCGGCTCGACCACGTGGCCGACCATCTCGATGGGCTGGTCCATGCCGGGCTCCGCGACCGGCGCGAGCTCATAGTCGCTCGAGACGATCTCGTAGGGGCCGGGGGTCGCCGGGTCGTCGGGCAGCGGGGTCGTCGCACGCGCGTCGGGCGTGGCTGCCTTCGTGACCCGGTGACCACCGAGCACGTCGTCGCCGGTGACATCGAGCCGGTCGCCGGACAGCAGCACGTCGAGGTCTCGGGCACGCGGCGCGACGGCGGACCGCACGTCGACGCTGACCACACGACCGTCGCGTGAGATCACCGACGGGCCGAGCGAGGCACCGGACCGCGCGATCGTCGGTCGGTCGGAGGTGACCGGCAGTCGCTCGGGCGAGCGCCAGGAGACGCGCCAGGACTCCGGCCCGAGCTTGGCCACGCGCCAGTGCCCGACGGCCCTCCCCGGACGCTCCGAGGCCTGCTTGCCGAGCGTGTCACGCCCCGACGACACGGCGCTCGGGTCAGCGGCGGGTTGGGCGGCGCTCGCGAGCGGCACCCCGACGGGTACGGCGACCGCGAGTGCGGCCAGCGCTCCGACGAGGCGACGGGACGTGAGTGGCGACGGCATGGAACCCCCTGGCTAGTGGTCGACAACCCTCAGACGCACCGGGCGACCACATGGTTGCCTCGACACTCTAGGGGTCGAAGGCGGGAGCGCACACGCACCTGAACGAGCCGTGTGGACCACTCAGCGCGGATCCAGGCTCAGGCGGCAGGCGGCGCGAGCTCCACGAGGACCTGCCCGCCGGAGACCGCGTCTCCCGGGGCCACGAGGACGGCCGAGACGACTCCGCCGGTGGGTGCGGTGATCTCGGTCTCCATCTTCATCGCCTCGAGGACGACGAGCACCTCGCCGGCCTCGATCTCCTGGCCTTCGTCGACGAGCACGCGCGCCACGGAGCCGGACAGCGGCGCCTTGACCCCGTCACCACCGCCCCCGTTGCCGTCGGACGCGGGGGTCGTCGCGTGCTGGGCGACATAGCCGCCGCCCATGAAGATCGACCCGAGCGTCGGTCGCGCTTCCTCCTCGACCTCGACCTCGACCTCATAGACGACGCCGTTGACGGTCACCTTCAGCTGCATGGCCTCATCCGATCCCGAACGATCCGGTAGTTGTCTGTCTCACGCATCTGGGTCACCCTGCTCATCGCACACCGTGCATGATCTGATGGCCCTGGACGGCCGCGCGACCCTGCTGGGTCCAGGCGGCGCCGCTGCGGTAGCGCACCTGCTTGAGCCTGGCCCGATGCCCCAGGAAGGCCGCGACGGCGGCCGAGATGGCCAGCACGACCTCCTCCGGCACCTGGTCGTGAGCCTGGTGGGCGCGCAGCTCGGCCAGCTCCGACTCCAAGGACTCGACCCGGCTGGCGAGCGCCTGCACCGTCGCGAGGAGCTCGGCGACGGTCGGCTCGGGGACCACGTTCGCGCCGCTCACGCCGGGCCCAGCCCGTGCTTCTTGGGCGGCCGGATGTCGCGCTTGGCAGCGAGGATCTCCAGCGCCTGCGCCACCTGCTGCCGGGTCCGGCTGGGCTCGATGATGTCGTCGACGAGGCCGCGCGAGGCCGCCACGTAGGGCGTGGAGAACGTCGAGCGGTAGTCCTCGATCAGCTCGGCCCGCTTGGCCTCGGGGTCCTCGGCCTCGGCGATCTCGCGGCGGAAGACGATCTCGGCCGCACCCTCGGCACCCATGACCGCGATCTCGGCGGTGGGCCACGCGAAGACCCGGTCGGCGCCGAGGTCCTTGGAGCACATCGCGAGATAGGCGCCGCCGTAGGCCTTGCGCAGCACGACCGTCACCTTGGGGACGGTGGCCGCGGAGTAGGCATAGAGCATCTTGGCGCCGTGCCGGATGATCCCGTTGTGCTCCTGGGCGACGCCCGGCAGGAAGCCCGGCACGTCGACGAGGGTCAGCAACGGGATGTTGAAGGCGTTGCAGAACCGGATGAACTGGGAGGACTTGTCGGAGGCGTTGATGTCGAGGACGCCCGAGAGCACCATCGGCTGGTTGGCCACGATCCCGACCGTACGGCCGTTGATGCGGGCGAAGCCGACCACGATGTTCTGGGCATAGCCCGCCTGGCTCTCCAGGAAGTCGCCGTGGTCGACGATGCGGACGATGACGTCACGGACGTCGTAGCCCTTCTTGCCCTTGACCGGAACCAGGTCGGCGAGCCCGGGGTCGGGTTCGATGAGCGGGTCCGGGTCGACGATCGGCGGGTCCTCAGTGTTGTTCTGCGGCAGGAAACTCAACAGCTTCTGCGCGACCAGGATCGCCTGCTCGTCGTCGTCGACCACGAAGTGGTTGACCCCCGAGAGGCCCATGTGGGCGTCGGCGCCACCGAGCGCGTCGGAGGTCACCTGCTCTCCCGTGACCTGGGCAATGACGTTGGGCCCAGTGATGAACATGTGGGCCTTGCGCGTCTGGATGATGAAATCGGTCAGCGCCGGCGAGTAGGCCGCACCGCCCGCGCACGGCCCCGCGATGATCGAGATCTGCGGGACCACTCCGGACAGCAGCACGTTGTTGTAGAAGACGCGGCCATAGCCTGCGAGCGAGCCGATCCCCTCCTGGACGCGCGCCCCGCCGGAGTCGTTGATGAACACGAACGGCGTGCCGGTCATCAGGCTCGCCTTCATCATCGCGGCGACCTTGTCGGAGTGGATCTCACCAGCCGAGCCACCGGCCACCGTGAAGTCCTGGGACGCGACATGGACCGGGCGGCCGAGCACGGCACCGGCGCCCGTCACGACGCCGTCGGCGGGCAGGTCCATCGTGTCCAGACCGAAGTAGGACGACTGGTGGCGGGCGAACATGCCAGTCTCCTGGAAGGTCCCGGGGTCGAGCAGCCGGGCGACCCGCTCACGTGCGGTGAGCTTGCCCTGCTGACGCTGCTTGTCCAGCCTGGCCTCGCCACCGCCGAGCTCGACCTCGTGGCGGCGCTCGACGAGCTCCGCGGTCCGCTCCTCCATGCTCTTGCTCTTCACCATGACGCCTTCACACCCGCTCGACCGAGACGTGGTGGGCCTTGCCGTCCATCGTCACGGAATATTTGATCGGCCCCTTCACCGGCCCTTGCCCGGCGGCCTTGTTGAGCTTTTCGGCAGCGACCTCGGCGGGGTCCTTGCCGACGTTGACCGGGCCTTCGGGCCGGGACTTGAAGAAGGTGGGGGCCACCCCGGGGAACATCGCATAGGTGAGGACGTCCTCGTCGGTGCCGTCAGCCCCCTCGAGCGCGTTGGCCTGGTCGCACAGCTTCCCCCACTCGGGCTCGAGCAGGTCGGCGGGCCGGGCCGTGATGGGCTCCTTCTTGGTCTGCTCCTGGGCCTTGCGCACCACCTCGGGGTCGCGGTCGCCCAGGGTCGCGCCGTAATAGCCGAGCATGAGGTCGGCGAACTCGGCGGTGAGCACCTTGTAGGGGCCCATCAGCACGTTGAAGACCGCCTGCGTGCCGACGATCTGTGAGGACGGCGTGACAAGCGGCGGGAAGCCGGCGACCTCGCGGACGCGCGGAACCTCCTCGAGGACCTCCTTGAGCCGGTCGCCCGCGCCCTGCTGGCGGAGCTGGTCCTCCATGTTAGAGATCATCCCGCCGGGGATCTGACTCTTGAAGATCTCGGTCTCGACGCCGGTGATCGACGACATGAACTGGGTGTAGCGCGGGCGGACGGCCGCGAAGTGGTCCTTGATCCGGCCGAGCCGGTCGTCGTCGAGGTTGGTGGTGTACGGCGTCCCGGCGAGCATCTCCACCAGGGACTCGGTCGGGTTGTGTCCGGGGCCGAGCGAGATCGAGGAGATCGCCGTGTCGACCACGTCGGCGCCGGCCTCGATGGCCTTCATGAGGCTGACCAGGGTGACGCCAGTGGTGGCGTGGCAGTGGACGTGGACGCGCACGTCCTGACCGAGGTCATCCTTGATCGCCTTGACGATGTCATAGGCCGGCTGGGGCTTGAGCAGCGCGGCCATGTCCTTGAGGCAGAGCGAGTCGCAGCCGAGGTCCATGAGCTCGCGCGCCTGCTCGACATAGCCCTGCACGGTGTGGAGCGGCGACTCGGTGTAGCAGAGCGTGCCCTGGGCGTGCTTGTCGACGCGGCGTACGGCGGCGATGGCCTCCTTGACGTTGCGGACGTCGTTGAGGGCGTCGAAGACGCGATAGACGTCCATGCCGTTCTCGGCGGACTTCTCGACGAAGCGGTTGACGACCTCGTCCTGGTAGTGGCGATAGCCGAGCAGGTTCTGGCCGCGCAGCAGCATCTGGAGCCGGCTGTTGGGCATCAGCTCTCGGAACGTCCGCAGCCGCACCCAGGGGTCCTCGTTGAGGAAGCGGATGCACGCGTCATAGGTCGCGCCGCCCCAGCACTCGACGGACCAATAGCCCGCGGCATCGATGTCGGCGCAGGCGTCGACCATGTCCTCCAACGCCATCCGGGTGGCCATGAGGCTCTGATGAGCGTCCCGCAGCACCAGCTCGGTGACCCCGATCTCGCGCTGCGGCTGGTTCTCGGTTGTCGCGGTCATGGTGCCAGCGTTCCATTGTTACGGGGGTCACGCCACAGGTGGTGCGCCCGGAGGGTGCCGTGCGGTGGCGTGGGTCACCCAGTCCGGACACATGTGTTTCGATGGACCTCGTGGCGACCCCCTCCGACGACGCCGCGCTGTCGGCCGAACGCTGGCCGCTGTGCGGTGGGGACGACCTCCGTCACGCCTTGCTGGCGGCCTGGGGATCGCCCCAGCGCGGCTACCACGACCTGCTCCACCTCCACGAGGTGCTCGAGCGTCTCGACGAGCTCGCCCTGGCGGGCGTGCCGTTCGACCGGGTCGCGGTGGGGCTGGCCGCCTGGTTCCACGACGCCGTCTATGACGGCTCACCGGGTGACGAGGAGCGCTCCGCGGCGTGGGCGGCCGAGGCGCTGCCGCCCCTGGTCGGGGAGGCGGTGGCGGCCGAGGTGGCCCGCCTGGTGAGGCTCACCGAGCGCCACCGGCCCGACGACGGCGATGTGGCAGGCGCGGCGCTCTGCGACGCGGATCTGGCCATCCTGGCGGCATCGCCCGAGCGCTATGCCGCCTATGCCGCCGCCGTCCGGCGCGACTTCGCGCACGTGCCTGACGACGCGTTCCGCTCCGGCCGGACGGCCGTGCTGCACGACCTGCTGGCCAAGCCCACGTTGTTCCACACGACGTACGCCCGGGAGCACTGGGAGGTGCCGGCCCGGGCGAACGTCGAGGCGGAGCTGCGCCGGCTCTAGGCCATGATGTCGGTCGTCTGGTAGTCCCAGGCACCGGGGAAGACGTCACCCCGGGACGGCCCGGGGAACCGGTTGGAGACGACGTCCCAGAGCACGCTGCGGTAGTCGTGCTGGAGCGCGATGTTGCCGTCGCGGTCGAGGGCGTCGAGGTTCAACCCGGCGCTACCGCGCACGTCGCCGCCGTTGACACCGGCTCCGAAGGCCATCACCAGCCCGGCATAGCCGTGGTCGAGCCCACGGTCGCCATTGGAATAGACGCGCCGCCCGAACTCGCTGATCGTCACGAGCGTGGTGCGGTCGGCCGCGGCACCCAGGTCGTCGAAGAACGCCTTCATGGACCTGGCGAAGTGGTCGAGCTGGTCATACATCCATTGGCCAGGCTGCGGGTCCTCGTTGCCGAGGCCCGCGTGCATGTCCCAGTTGCCGTAGTCGATGGTGATCATCTTGGCGCCGACGTCGGCCTTGATGAGCATGGCCGTGTTGGCGAGGACGTCGCGCAGGTCGCCGTCGGGATAGAGGGCCTTCTCGGCCTCGAGGGTCGCCGCGGCCGCGTCGTCGGCGACGCTCGAGAGCCGCTGGACCGAGCCGATCGCGGTGCGGACGCCCTGGTTGAGCGTCGTGGCGTTGCCGCCCCACATGGTGGTCAGCGACTGGTTGAGCCGGCTGGTGGTGTCGTTCCAGAGGTCAGGCATCTTGAGGTCGGTCACCTGGTAGGTGCCGAGTGCCGGCGCGTTGCCGACGAGTGCGGTCGGCAGCATCTGGTCGCCGATCTGGATCTGCTCCTCGGGGAGGGCACCGCCGTCGAGGCCGACGAGCCGGTTGATCCACCCCTGCCGCTCGGTCGAGCCGGGCCGGGCGAGCTCGAGCTCCTCCATCGCGTCGAAGTGGGACATGTTGGACTCGGGCAGGCCGACCGCCTGGACGGCGCCGAAGGTGCCGGCGTTCCACATGGCCTCGAGGGGTTGCATCGCAGGGTGAAGACCCCAGTTGGCGTTGCCGGCGACCAGCCGGTTGACCGGGATCGCGATATTGGCGCGACCACCCTTGTCGATGCTGGTGTTGATGACCCCCTGGTCGGTGGCGTTCTTGGGGACGACGATCGACAGTCCGTCGGACCCACCACGGAAGGACAGCACCACGAGCACGTTGCCGCCGGGGGCAGCGCCATAGGACACCTGCTGGAAGGCGTCACCGAACAGGCTTCCGGCAGTCATGACGCCGGTGGCGGCAGCGACGCCGCCGAGGAACCCGCGTCGGCTCATCTCGAAGTCGGGGCACCCACAGGCCTTGCTGGGCCGGTTCGTGGAGTTCTGGTTCATCACAGGCTCCTCAGCGGGTCATGTGGGTCGGGGAACCGAGCAGGGACATCAGGATCTGGGTCACGACGCTCTCGCTCATGTCGTCGGCGGTGACCACCTTGTCGAGCTTGATCCCGGTGCGCTCCGAGACGGCGCGCTTGGTCTTGGCGTTGGCCGGCAGGCCGAGCAGCTCACCGCTGACGTGGTTGACCACGGTGCCGAACTTGTTGGGCAGGTGCGGCAGCCACGAGTCGATCCTGGGCACCTGGACCCGGTTGTCCTTCTTGGGGTGGTCGGGGTGGTACCACGCGGCCAGGCTGCGGTGCATGCCGAAGGAGTTGAGCGCGCGCCCGGCGCTCGACCACGGCAGGTTGTCCTCGGGGTGGCCGTTGGGCTGCGGCCAGTCATAGGGCGTCTGGCCGAGGCTGTAGGCCCGCCAGAAGATCGAGGTCGCGAAGTCGTTGCCGTAGTTGTCGGGGTTGCGCGGCTTGAGCGGCTTGATCTCGAGCGCCCGCACCGTGGCCAGCAGGTCCTCCAGCGGCTTGCGGACCTTCTCGCCGGCCGACGACGCGAACTCGGGGTGGCCGACCATCGCCTGGAGGGTGGCCTTGATGTCGGTGCCGCTGCGGGTCCAGGCCTTGGTCATCGTGCGGATGAGGTCCTTGGACGGCTCGTCGTGGACGAAGCGGACCGCGAGCCTGCGGCACATGCGATCGGCCGTCGCCGGGTGGTGGGCAAGGTAGCGGAGGTACTTCGCGGTCTCCTTGCGGCCGTCACGGTCCTTGTTGGGGGTCTTGAAACCGAAGATCTTGAGCTTGCCCTTCCAGTGCCAGTCCTTGTAGTAGAGGACGTTGACACCGTCATAGACACCGGGCTTGGTCTCGGCATAGATGTCGACCCGATAACCGGTCAGCAGCTTGGCGGAGCTCTCGACGTCCTTCTGGGTGTAGCCGGCGTCGACGCCGACGGAGTAGAGCTCGAGCACCTCGCGACCGAGGTTCTCGTTGGGGGCGTAGCGGCTGGACGTGGCGTTGTCGAGCCACAGCCCCATCGCCGGATGGGTGATCGCGTCGACCAGCATGTCGTCGAACCGACCGAGCGCGTGCTTGCGGATCATCGCGTCATAGGCGATGCGGAACGGCCACGCGCGGTCGTCACCGATGGCGACCTGGAGGCTGTTGGACCAGAAGTCGACCATCATCTCGTGGAGCTGGCGGTTGCTGAGGATGCGGCGCATCATCGTCCAGCGGCCGAGGTCGTTCATCAGCTCCCAGGCGGGATAGACGTCGTGATAGCTGCGCTTGAACAGCGTGGCCGGTGAGTACCACATGTTGGGGTACCACCCCTTGGTGGCGTCGGCCGCTTTGTCCTTGACGGACTCATAGCGCAGCTGCCGCTCGAACCAGGCGCGGCCGCCGCCGGCGTCCTCGACCGCCGTTTGCAGCGCCTTGTTGTAGCCGAAGCTGAACCGGTCGGCGAAGTGCCTGTCGCGGGCCCTGAGGGGCTTCTTGAGGAGCGCGGGCGCGCTGAGGGTGGTCGACATGGGGGCTGTCCTTCCGACCGGAAAGTAAAGAATCGGCAACGAGGCTAGCGAACCCGGATGATGTTGGCACCTTGTGGTCCAGCCCACAGGCGTTTTACGCAATCGGGGTCAACAAGCCCACATCGCCATCGAGCACGGCCGAACGACCCAAAGGCAGCGAGATATTGGCCGCGCCGTGGCCGATGGGGAGACCAAGCACGATCGGGACGCCGAGCGGACCGAGCCGCCGGACCAGCAGGTCGCCGACGAGGTCAGGGTCGCCGCAGCCGGTGAAGTCACCCCCGGCGATGCCCTGGACGTCATCGAACCAGCCGGCCCGCACCAGCTGGGTGAGCAGGCGGTCGAGCCGGTAGGGCGCCTCGCCGATGTCCTCGAGGACCGCGATGCCGCCGGCGGCGGGCCGCGATCCCGGCGTGCCGAGCATCGAGGCGAGCATGGCGACGTTGCCGCCGATCAGCGCCCCCTGCGCTGAGCCACCGACGACGGGCGTGCCCTGCACCGGGGCGGTCTCGCCGTCGAGGAGCAGGGCACGCACCGACGCCACCGTGCCCGGTGTGGCGGCGGGGAGCGAGGCCACGCCCGGACCGTGGACCGTCGCGACGCCGAGGTGGCTGGCGAAGGCCTGGTGGAGCGCGGTGACGTCGGAGTAGCCGACCAGCCACCGCGGCCGCACCATGGTCATCCGGCGCCAGTCGAGCAGGTCGAGGATCCGTTGTGAGCCGAAGCCGCCGCGAGCGCACCACACCGCAGCCACGTCGGGGTCGAGCCACGCGTCCTGGACCTCGGTCGCCCGGGCCTCGTCGGTGGTGGCCAGCCACGGCACGTCGGCGGGCGTGTCCGGGGTGGCTGCGCGGACCTCGAGCCCCCAGGAGCGGAGGAGGTCGATCCCGGCGGCCAGACGGTCCGGGTCGACCGGCCCGGCAGGGGTCACGACGGCGACCACCGACCCGGGCGCCAGCGGCGCCGGCCGCTGGAGAAGCCGGCCCGGCGGACGTGGGTGGAGCGACTGGCTCTTGCGGCGGCGCAGTCCCGCGGCGATGAGTCGCTGGATCAGCTCGCGCGAGCCCAGCGGCTGCGCTCCCGCCGCGACCACCTGGGCGTAGCGCTCCTCGGGGACGTCGTAGTGGTCACGGTCGAAGCCGCGCTCGGGGATCCCGACCCGACGGGCGAAGGCGTGGAGCTCGTCATAGGAGGTGTCGCTGGCCAGGTGTGACCACAGCCGACCGTGCCCGGCCGCGTTGGGCGGGTCGATGAGGATCATCGAGCGAGGTGCTCGGCGGTCGAGTCGAGCAGCAGCCGCCACGAGCGCACCAGCCCAGCGTCGACGTAGGCCTTGGCCGAGCCGCCCGGCCGGGCCTGGGCCTCGATCCGGAACTGGTGGACACCGGCGCGGACCAGCCACGGCACCTGCTCGGCGATGAGGCCGCCAGCCGGCAGGAGGAGCCCCGCGACCACCGGGTCGCCCTCGGCGATCGCGAGGAGGTCGTCGTAACCCTGGGACAGTCCCAGCACCGACCCGCCGCTGGCCACGGCGGTGAGACCGGGTAGAGCCCGCAGCGAACGCCAGGCGCGGCGGTGGTCGAGCACCCGGTCGAGGACCCGGTGGAAGGTCCACGGCACCCCGGGCAGCGCGTCGGCGACGGCCGAGCAGGTCTCGGCGTCGATCTCGAGATCGGGGTCGAGGAAGCCGAAGGCGACGCCCTCGGCACCGAGCGCGAGGTATTCCTCGGCCAACCCGACCATGCGGGTGAACTCTCCGCCGGTCGTCGTCGCCGACTCGTTGAGCCGCAGCATCACGCGAACGGGCACGTCGCTCTCGCGGAGCACCGCCGACGCGTCGGACAGGTCGGGCGAGAGCCCGTCGTCGGGACCGGGCAGCGCCAACAGGATGCGGTCGGCACCGCCGGTCACCGCACCCGGGACGTCGCGCGCCTCAGCGACCGCGACCTCGAGCAGCGGGGAGCCCATGGCCGAAGCCTAGGGCGTGCTACGGACACGACCTCGCCGCCGCACAGGGCGACGGCGGATCAGACCCGCGTCACTCCTCGTGGCCCACCTGGACGAACATCGTGAACCGGTCGGCACGATAGGTGGCCCGTGAGACCTCGACGACGACGTCGTGGCACTTCGCGCGACGGGCGACCCGCAACACGGGGGTGCCCGGCTCGACCTCGAGCAGCTCAGCCTCGGTCTCCGTGGCCAGGTCGGCGGTGATGGAGTCCTCGGCCCACGTCGGCTGGAGGGCGCGCTTGGTCAGGGCGCCATAGAGGCTCGTGGGCATGGCCTTCTCGAGGAAGCCGGGAAGCAGCACCTCGTTGAGGAAGGCGTCCTGGACACAGACAGGGGCGCCGTCGGCGCGACGGATGCGTCGCCAGTGGAAGACGGAGTCCCCTGCGGTGATGTCGAGCGCGCGGGCCACACCGGGGCCGGCCTGCTCGAGGCGGGTGAGGAGGGTCTGCGACTCCGGCTGGAGCCCCCGCCGCATCATCTCCTCGGTGAAGCCCACCGGCCGGTCGGGCCTGCGTCGCGCATGCGCGACGAACGTGCCCTTGCCGGGCATTCGCTCCAGCAACCCCTCGCTGACCAGGGCGTCCATCGCTTGACGCACCGTCATCCGGGCTACCCCGAACCTTGTCACCAGCTCCCGTTCCGAGGGCGCGGGCGAGCCTGGCTCGGCGCCCTCGACGAGCGACCTGACGTACTCACGCACCTGGACGTGTTTCAGCGCGCGGGGCCGCGACACCATGACATCGTCCACGTCTGGAACTGTAGGTCTGAACGTCTGGTCCTGTACGCCGAATGGCAGAACCTTAGCCATGGCCCACGGGGCGGATCACTCGGTCGCGATGGCCCTGAGCACGTCGAGCTTGGCAGCGCGTCGAGCCGGGAAGACCGCGGCGAGCACGCCGACGAGGACCGCCGCCAGGACGAACACGGCCAGCTGGCCCGCGGGGATGCTGAGCTCGCTCAGCCCGTCGTTCTCGAACGCCTTCCACACGGCCAGCCCGAAGAAGATCCCGAGCCCCAGGCCCATGAGCGAGCCGAGTACGGCGATGGCCACCGACTCCAGGCTCACCATGCGCCGCAGCTGACGCCGCGTCATGCCGACCGCACGGAGCAGGCCGATCTCGCGGGTGCGCTCGATGACCGACAACGCCAAGGTGTTGACGATGCCGAGCACCGCGATGATGAGCGCGAGGGCCAGGAGGCCATAGATCATCAGCAGTCCCTGGTCGGCCTGGTCGTTCTGCTGCTGGATGAGCCCCGCCTGGTCGTTGACGATGACGAGCGGGTTGTCCTTGACGACATCCTCGAGTGCTTGCAGCCGGTCACCGTCGGCCGCGATGAGCAGCATCGCGTCCTCCTTCGGGAACCCGGCCGCCGCGAGGTCGTCGATCGTCATCGCCGGCAGGAACAGCAGGGGGTCGGGCTCCACGACGGCGGCCACCGTGAACGTCTCCTTGCCCGAGGGCAGGGCGATCGTGACGGTGCTGCCCGCATGCAGACTCTTGCCCTCGGCCCACGTCCGGTCGATGACCAGGGTGCCGTCCTTGAAGTTGGCCACGTTGCCCTCGAAGACATCCACCTTGACCACGGAGCCGAACCCCGCCGGGTCGATGGCACCGAGGAACTGCCGCTGGCCGTTGAGCAGCCCGACGCCATAGCGCTGCCGCACGACCTGGGTCACGCCGTCGACCTGTGACATCTTGCGGGCGACGTCGGGCGAGAAGGTCTGGCCGGTGCTGTTGCCGACGACGTAGTCGCCGGAGAAGCTCTTGTCGATCGCGACCGCTGCCGACTCCTTGCCGGATGCTCCGAGGATCGCGACGGCGCACGCCAGCGACAGCCCGATCATCAGGGCCGACGCCGTGGCCGCCGTACGCCGCGGGTTGCGGCGCGCGTTCTCGCCGGCGAGCGAGCCGACCGCCCCGAAGACCCGGCGGAAGACCGCCTGCGACAGCGTCAGCAGCGGCCGGCCGAAGGCCGGAGAGGCCAGGCTGGTGCCGAGCAGGACGGCGACGGCGCCCACCACGGTGACCCAGCCGGACCGCGGCACGTCGGTGAGCAGTCCCACGGCCATGCCGACCACACCGAGCGCCGCCATGGCCAGCCCACCGACCAGCCGGCGACCCAGCGAGCCCTCGGGCATCGCGACCACGTCGCTGAGCGCCTGGATCGGCGGGACCCGGCGCGCTCGCCAGGCGGGGATGGCAGCGGCGAGAACCGTCACGACGATGCCGATCCCATAGGCGGCGACCACGGTCGTCGGCGTGACCACGAGCGCCTGCCCGGCCAGGTCCAGACCGAAGGCGGCGAACATCGCCTGCAGCAGCTTGGCCAGGACGAGCCCGAATCCGAGCCCGATGGTCGAGCCGAGCACGCCCACCACGAACGCCTCGAGGATGACCGAGCTGAAGACCTGGCGCGACGAGGCGCCCAGCGCTCGGAACAGCGCCAGCTCACGGCTGCGCTGGGCGACCAGGATCGCGAAGGTGTTGACGATCAGGAAGGCCCCGACGAACAGCGAGATCCCGGCGAAGACAAGGAGGAAGGTCCGGAGGAAACCGAGCGCCTCTCCGATGACGTCGGCGGAGTCCTTGGCCACCTTCTCACCCGTCAGCGCGACGGTGTGGGCGGGCAGGACCGCTGCCGCGGCATCCCTCAGCTCGTCCTGGCTGACCCCGTCGTCGGCGGTCACCCAGATGTCGGTGAACTCGTCGCGCCCGTCGAGGAAGAGGTCCTGGGCGGTCTGCGTATCGAAGACGGTCAGCGAGGCGCCGGCCAGGGTGCCGCCGTCGGCGAACTCGATGATGCCGACGAGCTTCTCGGCGACCTGGTCGGTGCTGCCGTTGGTGACCAGCTTGATGTCGTCGCCGACGACGTAGCCGGCCTTCTCTGCGGTGCGCGAGTCGATCACCACCTCGCCGGCCGTCTCGGGGGCCCGGCCATCGACGAGGGTTGCCACCGGCTCACCGCTCTGACCCGGCGCGTCGGACCAGTTGAACGCGAGTCCAGGGGCCCCCAGTCCGCCGACCTGCTTGCCGTCGGCGCCGATCACATAGACGCCGTCGGCACTGACGTTGCCGTCTGCCCGGGCCGCACCCGGGATGGCGGCCAGCTCGTCGACCAGCGATGCCGGCACGGTCTTGTTGGTGGGCGAGCCGAACTCGTCGACGCCGTTGACGTCGCGAACGACGACGTCCCCCGTCGCTCGCTCGAAGATCTTGGTGAACCCAGAGGACAGCATGTCGGTGAAGACGAGCGAGCCGACGACGAACCCGACCCCCAGCACGATGGCCGAGGTGCTGAGCAGCAGCCTGAGCTTGCGGTCCAGGAGACTCTTGAACGCGGCCTTGAGCATCAGCCGTTCCTCACCGGGGCGGGGGCGGTCATCTTGGTCATGATCTCGAGGACGGCCTCGCGGGTGGGATGGCGCAGCTCGCTGACGACCTGGCCGTCGGCCAGGAAGAGCACCCGGTCGGTGTAGGCGGCGGCCACCGGGTCGTGGGTGACCAT
>JAGQUE010000432.1 GCA_020438665.1 Nocardioidaceae bacterium
GTGTCACCGCCGAGGACGCCTACGCTTACAGCAAGTTCGCGCGGGTCGCCCTCCACACCAACGACGTCGACTTCCGCGCCCGCCCGCTCTCCGCCGAGGAGACCGGGTTCCTCGGCTCCCGCGTCGTGCTCCGCCAAGGCGCCACCTATGCCGATCTCGAAGCGGCGAGCACCGTCGTGCTGGCGGGCCTGGAGCCCGAGGACGAGGCCGCCACCATCTTCCTGCGACTGCGCAAGTCGACCCGGCGTGGCCGGACCAGCGTCGTCGCCGTCGCGCCGTTCGCCAGCCGGGGGCTCCACAAGCTCGCGGGCCGCCTGGTCGCAACCGCCCCCGGTGGCGAGGCCGCAGCCCTCGCGGGCCTGGCCGATGACGCGGACGTCGCGCTCGACGCCTCGTCGGTGATCCTTGTCGGCGAGCGGCTGGCCACCAGCCCGGGTGCGCTCACCGCCGCCGCCGACCTGGCCGACAAGACCGGTGCCAGGCTCGCCTGGGTGCCGCGCCGCGCCGGCGACCGTGGTGCCGTCGAGACGGGTTGCCTGCCCACGCTGCTGCCCGGTGGGCGCCCGGTCGTCGACCCGGTGGCGCGCGTCGACGTCGGTGCGGCCTGGGGCGTCGACTCGCTGCCCGACGCTGCCGGCCGCGACGCCGACGCGATCGTCGCCGCGCTCCGCGACGGGACGCTCGGTGGGGTGGTCGTCGGCGGCGTCGACCCCGATGACACCGCCGACCCGGCGGCCTTCCGCGCCGCGCTCGACGCGGCCTCGTTCGTCGTGTCCCTCGAGCTCCGCGAGAGCGACGTGACTCGCGTCGCCGACGTGGTCTTCCCGGTGGCCCCGGTCACCGACAAGGCCGGCATGTTCGTGACCTGGGAGGGCCGACCGCGCGGCTTCGACGCGGTCTTCAGCAACCCCGGCTCACTGCCCGACCTGCGCATCCTCGCCGGCATCGCCGAGGAGCTCGGCTCGCCGCTCGGCTTCTCGACGGTCGCCGAGGCCCGGGCCGAGATGGAGAGCCTCGGCCCCTGGGACGGCGACCGCGCCGCGACCACGGCTCCGGCCAAGGCCACGGCGGCCAAGGGCGCCAAGGGTTCGCTGGCCCTGGCCACCTGGAAGCAGCTGATCGACCTGGGCTCCCTTCAGGACGGGGCCGACGCCCTGCGCGCCACGGCACGCAGGCCGGTCGCCGTCATCGGCCCGGACGTCTATGACTCGCTGGGTCTCGAGGACGGCGGCGAGATCACGGTCACCGGTGACCGCGGCGCTGTCACCTTGCCCGCGCGGCGGGCCGAGGACCTCGCCGCCGGCGTGGTCTGGGTGCCGGCCAACTCCTTCGGCAACGGCGTGCTGGCCGACCTGGCCTCGCCCGGCAGCCGCGTGACGGTGAAGGGAGCCACCAAGTGACGGCGTTCATGGTGTCCGGCGTGCTCGCGGCGGCCTCGGGGGCCGGCCTCGACGCCTTCGGCAAGGACCCGGTCTGGCTGATCATCATCAAGGCCGTGCTGATCTTCCTGGTCCTGGTGCTGCTGACCCTGTTCAACATCTGGCTGGAGCGCCGGGTGGTGGCCCGCATGCAGCACCGCATCGGCCCCAACGTCAACGGACCGTTCGGTCTGCTCCAGTCGCTGGCCGACGGCGTCAAGCTGGCGCTCAAGGAGGACATGATCCCCAAGGCGGCCGACAAGGTCGTCTATCTGCTCGCGCCCGTGCTCGCCGTGGTGCCGTCGTTCGTGACGTTCTCGGTGATCCCGTTCGGGCCCGAGGTCTCGATGTTCGGCCACACCACGCCGCTGCAGCTCACCGACATGCCTGTCGCGGTGCTGTTCGTGATGGCGATCGCCTCCATCGGCATCTATGGCATCGTGCTGGCGGGCTGGTCGTCCGGCTCGACCTACTCGCTGCTCGGGGGGCTGCGCTCGAGCGCCCAGATGATCTCCTACGAGGTCGCCATGGGCCTCGCGTTCGTCGCGGTCTTCCTCTATGCCGGCTCGATGTCGACCTCCGAGATCGTCGCCGCGCAGAACGAGGACGGCAACTTCTGGTTCGCCCTGATCCTGGCGCCGTCCTTCATCATCTATGTCATCGCCATGGTCGGGGAGACCAACCGAGCGCCGTTCGACCTGCCGGAGGCCGAAGGCGAGCTGGTCGGCGGCTTCCACACCGAGTACGCCAGCCTCAAGTTCGCGCTGTTCTTCCTGGCCGAGTACATCAACATGGCGACCG
>JAGQUE010000433.1 GCA_020438665.1 Nocardioidaceae bacterium
CCGATAGGCTGGGCGGGTGGATCCGCTACCCCCGCGCCTGCGCCGCGACGTCGTCAGCTTCGTGCGCCGCAGCACCCGCATGAACGAGTCCCAGCAGAAGGCCTGGGAGCGGCTCGGCGGACGGTTCGTGATCGAGGTCGAGCGGGGCGAGATGTCCACCTCCGTCGCGGACGGGGCGCGCATCGACTGGGACGAGGCCTTCGGCCGCACCGCGCCGCTGATCGTCGAGATCGGCTCGGGCGTGGGCGAGGCCACCGCGGCTCTCGCGGCCGCGCGGCCGTCGTACGACGTGCTCGCGCTGGAGGTCTGGCGCCCCGGTGTGGCCGCCACCCTCGAACGGCTGGCCGAGGCCGGGGCCGGCAACGTGCGGCTGTGCTCTGTCGACGCGGTGTGGTTCCTCGAGCACGTGATCCCGGCCGATGGACTGGCCGGGCTGTGGACGTTCTTCCCCGACCCATGGCCCAAGACCAAGCACCACAAACGCCGGCTCGTGACGGCGTCGTTCGCCTCCCTCGCCGCGAGTCGGCTCGCGGTGGGTGCCGAGTGGCGGCTCGCCACCGACTGGGGCCACTACGCCGATCAGATGGCCGAGGTGCTCGACGCCGAGCATCGTCTCGAGGGTGGCGTCGTCGCCCGCTGGGCCGAGCGGCCGGTCACCAAGTTCGAGCGCAAGGGCATCGCCGCAGGTCGCTCGATCACCGATCTGCGCTACGTCCGGCGGGGCTAGGGTCCGCGGTGCGAGGGGTGCGCGCTGCGGTGCTGACGGTTCACCAAGGTAGGAAGGTCAACCCTCACTTACCCTGGTGAGTTCCGCTGGGTAAGTGAGGCTTCGCCTACCTACCTTGGTGAACCGTCACCATGGCCACCGCGGCCCCACGAGCAGGGAGGCCTACTACAGCGGCAGGCCGAGGTCGAGCCCGAACAGCTCGAGGCGCCCCTCGATGCGGTCGCGTTCGTCGTCGAGCTCGGGGCCGGGACCGAGGACGCCGAGGAGTGTGGTGACGCCCAGGGCGAGGCAGCCCTCGAGGAGTACGTCGTCGTAGGCGCGGCGGTGTGCCTCATATTTCACGAACGAGGTGCCGCGCGGGGTCGAGCGGAACGCGATCCGCAGCCGCCGGGCCTCGCGGGCGATCTCCTCGATGGGCCGCCCGATCGGCTCGGGCGTGCGACGCCAGCCCAACCGGCGGGCCAGTGAGCGCGCGGCCACACTGAGCCGGCGCCATGGGAGGAGCGGCCAGCCCAGCACGAGGATCGCCAGGGCGATCAGGCCCGCCATCCCCCCACGGTAGGAGGGACCGCCCCGACCGGACAAGAGCTTTCCGCCTGCTCGCCGAACCGCCTGCTCGCCGAACCGCCCGCTCGCCGAACCGCCCGCCAGCCCCGATCGCCCCGATCGCGCAGCGTCAGCCGATCAGCGCCGCGACGGCGGCGCCGAAGACCTCGGTGTGCAGATCGACGTCGGCCTCGGTGTGGTGGGGCGAGAACAGCGCCATGTTGTGGAACGGCGTCAGCAGGATGCCGCGGTTGAGCGCCCACAGGTGCATGAACCCGTCGAGGTCCTCGTCGATGGCCGCGGCCGCGTCGGCGCCGTTGCGCGGCGGCGGGCAGAACCAGTACTCGGCCCGGCAGCCGAGGCGCTGCACGTGCCACGGGACGCCGTAGTGCTCGATGACGCCGGCGACCCCGGCGGCGAACCGCTCGGCGAGGGGTACGGCGACCGCGAAGTCCTCCTGCCGCAGCGCGGAGGAGAGTGTGGCGCGGACGGCGGCCAAGGCCAGGGCGTTGCCGGTGAGCGTGCCGCCGACCCCGGCGACGTCGATGTCGTGTCCCAGCATGGGACCCGAGATCCGGTCGGCCAGCTCGGCGGACAGGCCATAGGCCGCGACCGGGATGCCGCCACCGATGGGCTTGCCCATCACGACCATGTCCGGCTCGAGCGACCACGCACGCGTGCAGCCGCCGGGCCCGGCGCACAGCGTGTGGGTCTCGTCGATGATCCAGATGACGTCGTGGCGCCGCGTGATCTCGCGGACGGCGTCGAGATAGCCGTCGTCGGGCAGCACGATGCCGATGTTGGTCAGCGCCGGCTCCATCAGCAGCGCGGCGACGTCGCCCTCGGCCAGCCGGCGCTCGAGCGCCTCGAGGTCGTTGAAGGGTACGACGGCCGTCGTGACCGCCACGTCGACCTGCGGACCGAGGGCTCCCGGCCGGGGGACGACGCTGCCGTCGGCATCGAGGACGGCCAGGGTCTCGTCGACGGTGCCGTGGTAGCACCAGTCCATCACCGCGATGCGCGGCCGACCGGTGAGGTGACGGGCGAAGCGCAGCGCGAACCGGTTGGCGTCGGTCGCGGTCATCGCCATCTGCCAGCGAGGCAACCCGAACCGGCGGGCCAGCTCCTCACCCACCCAGGCGGCGTCGGAGGAGGGCAGCATCGTGGTGATGCCGGTCCGGGCTCGCTCGGCGACGGCGTCGGCGACCTTGGGGAGGGCGTGTCCGGTCATCGCACCCGTGTCGCCGAGGCACAGGTCGACGTAGTCCTGGCCGTCGACATCGGTGAACCGAGCGCCGTTGGCCGTCTCGAAGAACACCGGGAACGAACCGGGCCAGCGCGTCATCCAGGGCATCGGGACGCCGGCCAGCAGTGAGCCGCGCGCCTGCTCAGCCAGCTCGGCCGAGCGGGGATGGGTCTCGACGAATCGGGTCTCCTCGGTGCGGCGCAGCTCCGCGAGGCGGTCACGGTCGATCATGGCGGCCATCTTGCCCTACGGCGACGGATACCGCAGCCTTGGGAACGGTGAGCAACGCGATCGGTCGCCCACGAGACGACACGAAGGTCAGCGTCGGCTGGTCAGGCGGTCTCTCAGGGACCGCTCGCGTGCGAGTCGGGCGGCGTCGCGGTCGCGGCGGGCGGCCACCACCGCGGCCAGGAAGGCCTCGGGCGGGGTGCCGGGGGGCGGCAGCGGTGCGACGTAGCGGCTCACCTCGTCGGCGAGCCGGGTCGCGAGCGCCTGCCTGGTCGCCGGGTCGATCTCGACGGCGCGGCCGAGGAACCGGCGTACGGCCATGGCGAGGCCGGTCGGCAGGGCGGCGATGTCGGCGCCCCGCGCCCACAGCGCCAGCGCCGGCGGCATGAGCGGCGGGGGAGACATGGTGAGCCTGACCCGGTCCCTGACCACATAGGTGCCGGCCGCGTAGTCGCCGAGGCGCTTGCCTCGGTTGCTCACCATCGAGGAGAGGAACGCCGGGCCGCCCTGGAGGAGATAGATCTCGACCACGCCGATCAGGGCCCGCACGAAGGCGTGCTGCGCCGAGATCGGCCCGGCGTCGTCGCGCACGGTCCGCAGTCCCATCGCCAGCTTGCCCAGGGACCGGCCGCGGGTGAGCGTCTCCAGCGTGGCCGGGAAGACGATCAGCGAGGTGACGACGGCGCCGATGACGGCGATCCGGACCAGAGCCTCGTCGGTGGCGAGGGTCGCGGTCAGCGTCAGCAGCAGCAGGCCGACGAGCAGCACCACGGTGGCGAGGTAGTCCAGCAGGCCGGACACCATGCGATGGCCGATGGTGGCCGGCGGCAGGTCGAGGGCGACCGCCTCGCCGGTGATGAGGTCGTCCGGGGTCAGCGTCGCCCAGCTGGCGGCGTTGCCCGGGGGGCCGACGACGGGGTCCGACACCGCACCAGGATAGGCGGGGCGCTCCGACGCTGCGGCGCCTAGGCTTGCCGACGTGGACCTGGACGCCTACGTGCTCGCGCACGCCCATGAGTGGAAGCGCCTGGAGGAGCTGACCTCCGAGCGTCGGCTGTCCGGTCCCCAGGGTGACGAGCTCGTCGAGCGCTACCAGCAGGTGGCCACCCACCTGTCGGTCATCCGCACCGAGGCCCCCGACGCTGCCGTCATCGCCTATCTCTCCTCGGTCCTCGCCCGGGCGCGCACCCGCGCGACGGGCACGCGCACCACGGCCTGGTCCGGCGTACGCCGGTTCGCGTTCGAGCGGTTCCCCGCGGCTCTCTATCGACTGCGCTGGTGGTGGCTCGGCACCTGGGCGGCCAACGCTCTCGCGACCGGACTGATGATGTGGTGGTTCCTCGAGCACCCCACCGTGGAGCAGACGCTGTTCAGCCCGGCCGAGATCGACCAGCTGGTCAACCACGACTTCGAGGACTACTAC
>JAGQUE010000434.1 GCA_020438665.1 Nocardioidaceae bacterium
GGTTGGAAGAAGGAGGCGTTCTGGGGTCGCGAGGCCGTCGTCGCCGAGAAGGAGGCCGGACCCAAGCGGACCCTGCGCGGTCTCATCGCGGTCGGTCGGGGCATCCCGCGGCCCGGCATGAGCGTCACCCTCACCCCGGACGTGCCGCTGTGCGACATCACCTCGGGCACGTTCTCGCCGACGCTCAAGAAGGGCATCGGGATGGCGCTCGTGCCGTCGTTTGTCCACCCCGACGCCGAGCTCGGCGTCGACGTGCGGGGCCGTCGCGAGATCTTCCAGTGCGTCAAGGTCCCCTTCGTGGACACCTCGGTGCGCGAGTCGTGACGGCTCCCGCGACGCTCCCGGCGCCGTCGGCGCCCGGCCGTACGCTGGCGGCATGGTGAACCTCCCCGAGCAGCCCCCGGCGTTCCGGTCCGCCGCTCAGCCCGACCGCACCTGGCGGTGGCGGCTGGAGTCGGCGTCGGGCGACGAGGTCACTGTCGACGGCGACCTCGCCGACCAGCTCTTCCCGAGCCAGTCCGACGCCGAGTCCTGGGTCGGTGAGGTCTGGGCCGACCTCGCCGAGCGCGGCGTTGACGCCGTCACGCTGATCGACGGCGACCGCGTCGTCTATGGCCCGATGTCGCTGCACGCCTGACCAGCCGCCCGCGCGTCAGCGCGGCGACATCCACGACTGCTCCTCAGTCCAGCAGCGTCGCGTCGGCGCCGGCCCGGAGCAGGCCCGGCAGCGCCACCTCGGCATAGACGCCGAGACACACGTCGCGCTCCCGCCCCAGCAGGGTGAGCCACGGGCTGTCGGCGACCGCGCCGTCCTGGTCGATGTCGACCATGCGGCAGCGCTCGATGCGCTCGGTCAGGCGCAGCCGGACGCTGCCGATCTTGAGCGTCCGTCCCAGCCAGGACTCCTCGACGAACGGCTCGCCGGTGGCGAGCACGACGTTGGGCCGGATGCGTCTCAGGTCGGCCGGGCCGCCGGTCTGCTCGGCGAGCCAGTCGAGGCTCGCCGTCCCGACGACGGCGACGGGCGCGGCGTCGTAGTGGGAGACCTCCTGCTCGGGCAGCACGCGGACCGGCTCGCCGAGACGGTCGCTGAGGTGGGCGTCGAGGTCAGGGTCACCGACCGGCCAGGCGCCGTCGGCATGGCGTACGACGACCCCGCCGGTCAGCGTGGTCACCGCCCGGTAGTCGAAGATCTCGTCGTGTCGCCGGAACCGGCGGCTGTCCTTGCCGGTCGCGAACCGACCCTCGGCGTCGACCACGGCGAACCACCGGTCGCCGACCAGTCCGCGCTCGTCGACCTGGGCGATCTCGACGGCCTCCCCGCCCATCGCCTTGACGGGGTAGCGGCGCAGGGTCGTCACTCGGGGCACGCCGGCCAGCCTAGATGCGTGGGATCCTGAGCCATGGTCAGCGGCGCTCGCCGACGGGCAGTCGTGTCGATCGTGGCCGCTGCCTCGCTCATCGTGACGGCGACTGGCTGCGACGACGCCCCGCGGTCGTCGCCAGCTCCCGAGCCGTCGTCCCGAGCGACGGGCCCCGGTGGTGTCACGTCGAGCCCCGACGCCCATCCCCATCGATCAGGGGTCGTCTCGACCGGGTCGTGTTCCTCAGCCACGACGTCGCCTACGCCTCCTGGGTGTTGGCGCCGGCCAGTGCTGGGCCTGGCCACACCGCTGCTGAGCAGTGACGGCTCGGTGGCGTCGTGGTCGGAGCATCCGTTCCACCTGACGTTGATCGACGCCGCCGGTCGCCGCCAGGTCGTCGATGTCGCACGAACCGTGCGACCCGCGCCGCGCAGCGCAGCGCCATCATGGTGGGCTCGGGCTGGCAGATCGCCGGCCTTCACGCCGGGCTCTGGTGGTGGCGCCCGGGCTCGCACACGGCCTACGCCGTCCCGGCCTCGCCCCTGCATCAAGCCGGGTCGGCGTACGACGAGCCCGCTGTGGTTGGCTGGCGGCATGCGCCCCTTCAGCCAGGTCGACGTCTTCTCGTCCACGCCGCTCGGCGGCAACCCGGTCGCCGTCGTCCACGACGCCGACGGGCTGAGCGACGAGCAGATGCAGCGGTTCGCCTCGTGGACCAACCTGTCGGAGACGACGTTCCTGCTTGCCCCGACCAGCGCCGAGGCCGACTATCGGCTGCGGATCTTCACCCCCGGCGCGGAACTGCCGTTCGCCGGGCACCCGACGCTCGGGAGCGCCCACGCGTGGCTGACGGCGGGCGGGTCACCGCGCGCGCCGGGTGAGCTGGTGCAGGAGTGCGGCGCCGGGTTGGTCCGGCTGCGGGCGGGGGAGCGGCTGGCGTTCGCGGCGCCGCCGATGACGCGCTTCGGCGAGGTGTCGCCCGACGACCTCGCGTCGCTGTGTCGGGCGCTCCGGATCGAGGCCGGCGACATCGTGGCCGCCTCGTGGGTCGACAACGGACCCGGGTGGGTGGGCCTGCTGCTCGCCGACGCCGAGGCCGTGCTCGCGCTCGACCCCGACTGGAACAGCTTCGGCTCGTGGGACGTCGGCGTCGTCGGCCCCTACACCGAGGAGGCGGCTGCCCGGGTCGGCGCGGCGGTCGAGGTCCGCGCGTTCTGCCCGGGACTCGGGGTGGTCGAGGACCCGGTCACGGGCAGCCTCAACGCCAGCCTCGGCCAGTGGCTGACCGGCAACGGGACCTTCCCCGAGTCCTATGTCGCCTCCCAGGGGACGGCACTCGGCCGCGCGGGACGGGTGCACGTCGACCGCGACGGCGAGACCGTGTGGGTCGGCGGCGACACCGTCACCGTCGTGCACGGCGAGGTGGACCTCGGCTGAGGCCCGAGGGCCGGCCCGACCGGGTCGTCAGTCAGGTGCCGCCCAGGTGACGATGTCGTGGGCGCCGTCAGCCATCGCCTGCTCGGCGTACCACCGGGTGGCGCCGCCCGGCGTCGTGACGACCGTGGCATAGCGGAACGCCCCGTCGGTGTGGGGCGAGCGCAGCGGTCCCACCTCGTCGACCGGTGCCGGGGCGTCGATCGTCCCGGTGGCCAGTCCCGTCACCTCGAACCAGTTCTCCTCCGCCGTACGGCGGCCGTCGTAGGTCGCGACGAACGGGTCGAGCGAGGCGACCGCGGTGAGCCGGGTGCCGCGCGCATCCCAGCGGTCCGCCCCGCTGGGGGCGAGGACCGTCTCGTGGTCACGCCAGCTGAGGCCGTCGTCGCTGACGGCGTGCTTGGTCGTCATGCGGTCCTCATCGCCGGCATCGGTGAGCGGGTGGCAGGTGTACCAGACGTGCCAGCGGCCCTTGTCGCGAAGGATGACGGGATCCTTGACGCCCACGGTGTCATCGCCCGGGAGCACCATCGTGCGACGCCCCCCGGGCAGCTCGCCGGGGCTGGCCGCCTCCAGGCACTCGACCCACCAGTGCTTGGTTCCGGGCGTCGCGCACGAGAGGTAGAGCCGCCAGGTGCCGTCGTCGATCCGCGTGAGGACCGGGCGCTCATAGGACTCGGCCCCCGAGACGCTGCGGTCGACGCGGGCCACCGTCACGAACGTGACGCCGTCCGCCGAGCGTGCGAGCACGGTCGTGTGGCCGCGGCCGTCACCCTCCGGGCGCCGCTCGCGGTAGGCGAGCCAGACGGTGTCGTCGATGACGGTCGCCGTGGGTGCTCCCGCCCAGGTGCCTGGTGCGCGTCGCGGCGCCGGGACCACGGTCCGCGTCGCCGCCGGATCTGGCAGCACGATCGGCCCGGTGGGGCCAGCGTGGGGGGTCACCCGATGACGGTATCCGTCGTAGTGTCACCCCATGCAGGCCTACCTCGACCTTCTCCGGCGGGTGCTCGACGAGGGCGTCGAGAAGAGCGACCGCACCGGCACCGGCACGCTGAGCGTCTTCGGCCACCAGATGCGCTTC
>JAGQUE010000435.1 GCA_020438665.1 Nocardioidaceae bacterium
AGAAGCAGTCGCTGCTCGACGTCTATGCCTCCTTCCTCGCGGTCAACGCGCGCAAGGACGACAAGGCCTGACGGCAGCAGACCCCCCGAACGTTCCGGCACGCCGCCGGACCCAACATGAAGGAGCACCACCATGGCCCAGGCCAAGTTCGACATCCGGAACGAGGCGACCCGGCAGTTCTACGCCGGCGTGGGTGTGACCGACCGCGCGGTCGAGCTCGTCCGCGACTATGTCGCCGACATGCAGAAGCGCTTCGTCGAGCTCCAGAAGAGCATCGCCGACCTCGACCTCGAGCCCGAGCACCTCCGCAAGCAGGCCACGACCCGCTTCGAGGCCCTCAACAAGGACGCCATCGCCCGCCGCAAGGCCGTCGAGAAGCGTGTCGCCGAGCTCCAGGACGAGGCGATGGCCCTCCCCGCCAAGATGCAGAAGCTGGTCGACGACAACCTCACCAGCGTCTCCAAGACGATGGACGACCTCGCCAAGCGCGGCGAGTCCCTGGTCGGCCGCATCCGTCGGCAGTCCTCCACCCAGGAGACGATCAAGGAGGCCAAGGTCACCGTGACCAAGGCCAAGACGACCCGCACCCAGGCCGCCAAGGCCACCAAGACCGCCGCCACCAAGGCCCGCGAGACCGCCAAGAAGGCCGCCGCGACGCCGCGCTCGAGTGCCAAGGCGACCGCGACCGCCGCGCGCAAGACCGCCGCGAGCGCCGCGCACGCCGTCGTCGAGGCCGTCGAGAAGGTCGGCGACTGACGCACCGCGCACCACGAGCCGCCGTCACCGACAACCGGCTCGGTGAGGGACGAGGGCCCCGGGACTCCCGGGGCCCTTCGTCATCCCAGCCCGAGCTCCGGGAGTTTCATGACCCGTTCACCATTTGTCGGCTAACGTCGTTTCCTCAGCAGGGCCTTGTCCTCACATCGGCCCAGGCAGCGAGGTCGACAGCGCCGTCGACCGGGAGGGAAGCGTCATGGTCCTCGACTTCGAGCACCGCCCCTGGGGCGCGTGGTACGTCCTCGACCAGGGCGACCTCTACAAGGTCAAGCGCATCGAGGTCCAGCCCGGCAAGCGGCTCTCGCTCCAGACCCACGAACGCCGCTCCGAGCACTGGTACGTCGTCACCGGCGTCGCGACCTGTCAGGTCGGCGAGGACACCGTCGTGCTCCACAAGGGCGAGTCGGTCGTGGTCCCCCTCGGCGTGGCCCACCGCATCTCCAACCTCCACCACGAGCCGCTGCTCATCATCGAGGTCCAGCACGGCGACTACCTCGGCGAGGACGACATCTGCCGCCTCGAGGACGACTACGGCCGCACCCCGGTCAGCCACTGACCTGCCTTCGGGCCAGGCAGCCGGCTCAGGCCACCTGCAGGTCGGCGTCCACCATCCGCGCCACGAGCTGCTCGAAGCCGAGGGTCGGCGACCAGCCCAGCACCTGGCGGGCCCGCGAGGCGTCGCCGCGCAGCTCGACGGCGTCCGCCGGCCGCAGCAGACCCGGGTCCGTCGTGACCAGCGGCTCCCAGTCGTCGATGCCGGCGTGGGTGAACGCGGCGGCGACGAACTCGCGCACCGAGTGGCTGACGCCGGTCGCAACCACGAAGTCCTGGGCCTCGGCCGCCCGGGCGGCGCGCGTCATCGCGTCGACATAGTCGGGCGCCCAGCCCCAGTCGCGGCGGGCGTCGAGGTTGCCGAGCACCAGC
>JAGQUE010000436.1 GCA_020438665.1 Nocardioidaceae bacterium
GCCGGCAACAGCATCGGGGCACGCTACGCGCGGCCGAACCGCGGCCACTTGCCGGTCGATGACGTGTGGTGCTGTGTCAGCCCGATCGCCCTGTTCACCGCCACCGAGTGCTTCGCGATTCAGTGCATCGCGATGAGTCAGGCTGCTGCGGAGCTGCCGACCGCTTAGGCACTGACCTGGCCGCTGCGGGACGCGGGCGCGGGTCGCGGAAGGGGCGGCATGTCCTCGCCGCGTACCCAGGTCCAGACTTCTGTGCCGGTGTCGGTGGCGATCTGGGCGGCGGTGTCGCGGTCCTCGTCGCTGTGGAGCATGAACGCCGCGGTGGGGGTTTCGGTGTCGGTGAACACGAGTGAGGCCATGGGTTTGTCGGGGGGGAGGTTGTAGCGCAGTGACTTGGTGAATCGGCGGCGCGCGTCGAGGGCGGTGTCGAGGAGCAGCTTGTCGGCTAGAGACTCGTACGGGAGCCAGTTGCGGTCGGTCATCACGAGCGAGATCTCTTCGGCGGTGGCCAGGCCGGCGCGGCCGACGGAGAACGTGGCGATCACCATGAGGTGGCCTTCCTCGTTGCTCTTCCATAGCTCGAGTTCGTCCCCGAACCTCTTGTTGAGGCGGCTCAGGAGGGTGTCGTCGACCATGAGCGGCGCGTCGGGCAGGTGCCTAATGACGAGCTTGTGGCCGAACCGTGCGGGGTCGATGGCCTTGAGTTCGCCGATGAGCATCATGAACTGCTGGGAGGCGCCGTGCTGCTGCATCGGGGCCCAGGCGGAGAGACGGCGGGCGGCGATCTCGGTCTTCTTTTCGCGGTTGAACGGCTCGGGCACGTACAGCTTGGTGGCCAGGGGCTTGCCCTTGGTGAACTTCCCGCGGGCCGCGCGGCGCAGATACCAGGACACGATGCGCCAGTTCCGTTTGCCGGCCATCCCGGGTGACCAGGTGGCGAGGTCGGCTTCTTGCCATAGGTAGTGCAGGACCGCGCGGAGGGTGAGCCGGTTGGGGTCGGCGGCCACCGAGTCGGCCACTCCCTCGCTGCCGACGGCGGCCGGGGCGGCGCGCTCGGTTTTGGACATGCGGAACCCGAGCTTGATGGCGGTCAGGCCGCTGTCGGCTTCCTCGGTGATCGCGGAGCCGAGGACCTGACCGAGACCGGAGAGCTCTTCGGGTGGCAGGTAGGAGCCGCACCTGTGGGTGTGCTCGAGACCGGTGTCGGGCATCCGCTTGATGACGTACTTGTCGTCTCCGATCTTTGCGACGTACATGGCGACGCCGTCGGGCCGACACATACACAACGGTCGGACCCGGTCGGTGTGCGCGGCCGCGAGGAGCTGCTGGACGTCGGGGTTGGTGGTGTGGGTGATGCGCCGGCCGTAGAGCTCGAAGGTCTGCCGGTCACCGGCATGCTCGCCGCCATCGGCGCCGTTTGTCTGGCCCGGATTCGGGCTGTGGGTAGTGGTCATGTGCTGAGAAGCAACGCGCCGCTGCCTGAATCGGACGCGTCCAGGTGTCCGATCCACCGGCCGTGCTGGTGCCTTTGAGAGTGAGACGGACCTCAGAAACGAAGGGATAGGCGCCATGACCAGCCAGAAGGACACCGGGAGCAACAGCGGATACGAGACGCCCGAGGACTGGGCGCTCGAAAACGCCGCACGGATGGCCGAACTGACCGCTCGCAACGGAGTGGACCTCACGTGGGCGGAAGCGCACCGCGCCCTCCTGGCCAACAACGCGCTGGTCGAAGCGCCGGCGTACGCGCCGACGGGAGACGCCGGTCAGTACGAGGAGATCCCGACTGTTCCGGGGGCACTGATCGGATGGCGCGATCCAACGTTCGTTGAGGCGGTCGCGTGCGGGCGGGTGCATTTCGAAGGGAAGATCTACGTTCCCATCAACCCTTCGACCTCGAAGATCACGGTCGCGATTCCCTGGAGCCTCGCTGGCGAACTGACCAGTCGGCTCGCCTTCATCCTTGGCTGCAGCGCAAAGGGTCAGCTGGATGGCATCGACCAGGTGGAGGTCACGACGTTGCTGGCCAACCTGACCTTCAGTGTGTCGAGAGAGTTGCACTTCTCCGCCGAAGGCGAAGAGGAAGGCGATGTCCCAGACGCCGAGGGTCCCGACTACGACCCCGGCGACGATTGGGCGGGCGGCGAGTCGACCGAGCGCCCGCGCGACATGGTCGAAGGTCGCTGCTATCTGTTGATGCGTAGCTGCGACGTGCACCGCGCCGCCGCGGTCATTGCACAGGCGAAGAGCTCCCTGACCGCGGCCGCGGCGGATGTCACCGAGATCGACGCCTCAGCCCGAACTGCGTCCGGCGAAGCCACACTCGACCTCGAGCCGCAGCTCCCCCAGTTCATGAGCGACCCGGACTTGTGTGACGAGTTCCTGTGGGGGCTCGATCACTGGATCAGCCCCGCAGCCTGATGACCAGACCCGACGTGCCCAGGCCATGCCGCTGACTGCGCATGCCAGGTCTGGCGGGTCACCCACGTGCCGGCCCGCGATCCTGCGGAGAGCTTTTTCTCGCCAAGGTGTCCGATCCACCGGCCGGGTTGGTGCCTTTGGGAGTGAGGGCGGTGGTGAGCCGCGGCGTGGATGGCTGCGGCCGGTGTCCTCACCAACAGAGCTGGAGGTGCCGGGGTGGGACGACGTCGTGCGAGTGTGGATGACTCCGAGCAACTGGCGCTGTGGGATCTTGGTGAGGAGCCTGGTGAGCCGGCCGGCGAGGTGTCGGTTGAGGTTGGTGAGGTCACCGGTTCGCAGCCGGTCGTGACACTGGAAGGGGCTCGGGATGAACCCGTACGGGACGCGGATGCGGGAGCACTACGCGAAGCATCGGGCCACGGAGTTGGCGGCGATCGCGGACCCGGAGAGCTTCTTCGAGGGCCTGGGGTTGCAGATCGAGGCGGAGATCGACACGTTGGCCGACCAGATCGCGGGCCCCTCGGACCCGTCGGAGGGCTACCTGGAGCGGGTGGGCCGGCTGAGCGAGGCGAGGATCTCGGCGGAGTCGGAGGTCCTGCGGCTGCACATGACCCCGGGCCTGGCCTCTCCCCCGAGCCTGTAGCGCCCTCCGCAGTCGAGCCGGCCGTCCTGATTCCTGCCGGGGAGTTCCTGCGGTTCCGGCCCAGTTCGCAACTGGACCTCGCGCCTCGGACGTCGCGGGAGCGGTTGAGGGCGAACGTCGCGGTCCTGGAGTTGCTGGCCGTCTTGGATGCGGAGCACCGGCTGCCGTCCGAGCAGGAGCA
>JAGQUE010000437.1:0-2251 GCA_020438665.1 Nocardioidaceae bacterium
GTGGTCCAGGGGCCGGTGGTCCAGGCATCCCCGATGCCGGCCGGTCCGCCGATGGCCGCGGCCTCGGTGACCCCGTTCCCGGCGCCGCCGCAGCACCAGCCCGGCGTCCCGGCCGGGACCCCGGCGCAACCCGACGGCGGCCCGCTGCCACCCGCGGCCCAGCACCGGCTGGTCACGGCCACCGACTTCCTCGACCGCCGTGCCGACGGCGCAGACGTCGGCCCCGCGACCTGGGGCTGGCGCGGCCGGGTCACCCGCTGGACCGGTGGCATCATCCACCCACGCATGGGCCCCGCCGAGCGGGCCAACCTGCAGTCCCGCCGCGTCATCCAGCGCGATTTCGACGGCCCCCGCACGGTCGTGTTCGTCAACCCCAAGGGCGGCGCCGCCAAGACCACCAGCGTGCTGGCCGCCGGCTATACGTTCGGCACGATCCGCGGCGGCGGCGTCATCGCCTGGGACAACAACGAGACTCGCGGCACCCTCGGCATCCGCGGCACCCGCTCCACGCACCGCAACACCACCCGCGAGCTCCTCGAGGACCTCGAGCGGTTCAGCGACGTCTACCAGTCGCGCATCGGTGACCTCGGGGCGTTCGTCCGCTCCCAGGGCGACGCCCACTTCGACGTCCTCGCCAGCGATGAGCGGCCCGACGTCACCGGAATGATCCACGCGGAGGACTTCACCGCCGTCCACCGGCTCCTCCAGCGCTTCTATCGGGTCATCCTCGTCGACACCGGCAACAACATGCGCGCCGAGAACTGGCTGGCCGCGGCCGAGACCGCCGACCTGCTGGTCGTCACCTCAACGGTGCGCGAGGACACCGGATACAGCGGGCTGTGGATGCTCGACGCGCTTCACGACGCCGGCTATGCCGACCTCAAGCAGAAGACCATCACGGTCCTGTCCGATCCGTCGCCCACCGTCGACGAGCACCTGCTCCGCGACCTCACCACGGTCTATGAGCAGCGCACGCGCGCCGTCTTCCGGGTCCCCTACGACCCGGTCCTCGTGCCGGGGTCGGTCGTGCCCTACGCCTCGCTGTCGGAGCCGACCCGCAACGCCTGGCTCGAGGCGTGCGCCGCGATCGCCGGCGCGCTCTGAGGCCGGGCCGCCGGTGTCGGGCGACGGCGTGAGTACTGTCGAGCGCATGCGCGCCATCGTCTATGCCGAGACCGGTCCCTCCTCGGTCCTGCGACTCGTCGACCGGGAGGTGCCCGAGCCCGGCCCCGGCGAGGTGCGCGTCCGGCTCGTGCGGGCCGGGGTCAACCCCACCGACTGGAAGTTCCGGGCCGGGATGATGAGCGGCTGGGACCTGGTCACCCCGGGTCAGGACGGCGCCGGGGTCGTCGACGCCGTCGGAGCAGGGGTCGGCCATCTCCGGGTCGGCGACCGGGTGTGGCTGCTGCTGGCCCAGCACGGTCGCGCGTTCGGTACGGCGGCGGAGCTCACGGTCCAGCCCGCGGAGCGAGTCGTCCACCTGCCCGACGCGGCGTCGTACGACGTGGGCGCGAGCCTGGGCGTCCCGGCCGTGACCGCCCACCGCGCCCTCACCAGCGGTGAGGTGCACCGCCTCCACCCGGGGGCGATGGCCGACCAGGTGGTCCTGGTCGCCGGTGGCGCGGGCGCCGTCGGCCACGCCGCCATCCAGCTCGCACGCTGGGCCGGTGCCACCGTGATCACCACCGTGTCGAGCGACGCCAAGGCCGACCTCGCCCGCGCCGCCGGAGCCCACCACGTCGTCAACTACCGCGAGACCGACGCCACAGCTGCGATCCTGGCCATCGCACCGGGAGGCGTGGACCTCGTGGTCGAAGTGGCGCCCGCGCCCAACCGGGCCCTCGACCTGGCCGTCACGCGCGTCCACGGGACGATCGCCATCTATGCCAACAACGGGGGGACTGAGCTCACGCTGCCGTTGCGGGAGACCTTCAGCCGCAACCTGCGCTACCAGTTCATCATCCTCTACACCCTCGACCCCGCCATGCTGTCGCTGGCGGTCACCGAGGTCAGTGCCGCGCTGCTCGACGGCGCCCTCGAGGTCGGCGAGGCCGCGGGGCTGCCGCTGCACCACTACCCCCTCGAGGACACCGCTGCCGCCCACGACGCGGTCGAGGCCGGCGCCGTCGGCAAGGTGCTGATCGACCTGGCGTGACCGACCCGGACTGAGTGCTAGGGTCAGCCCCGATCCTCGGATCGAGATCGACATCCTTTAACGAGCCGTCCCGTGAGGCGGAGAAGGAGGTCCGGC
>JAGQUE010000437.1:2370-2731 GCA_020438665.1 Nocardioidaceae bacterium
ATCGCCCACGAGATCCTCGAGCGCAACAAGGGCGCCACCGACCTCGTGCTGCTCGGCATCCCCAGCCGCGGCGTACCGCTGGCCCAGCGCATCGCCGAACGGATCTCGGCCGTCGAGGGGCTCGACGTCCCCGTCGGTTCGCTCGACATCACCATGTATCGCGACGACCTGCGGCTCAAGCCGGCCCGCACGCTGCTGCCGACCGAGATCCCGTCGGGCGGCATCGACGGCAAGGTCGTCGTCCTCGTCGACGACGTGCTGTTCTCCGGTCGTACGATCCGCGCGGCACTCGACGCGCTCAACGACGTGGGACGCCCGGCCAAGGTGCAGTTGGCGGTCCTGGTCGACCGCGGCCACCGCG
>JAGQUE010000038.1 GCA_020438665.1 Nocardioidaceae bacterium
GCCTCTTCGGGGCGTTCGCCGGTGGGATGGTGTCGTTCCTGTCCCCGTGCGTGCTGCCGGTGGTCCCGGCCTATGTCTCGGTCGTCACCGGGCTGAGCGCGACCGCCGTCCTCGAAGGGGGCCGCTCCCATCTGCGCCAGACGCTGACGACCTCACTCGGGTTCGTGGCCGGGTTCAGTGCCGTCTTCATCGCGCTCGGCCTCTCGGTGACGGCGCTCGGCGGCACCCTGCTCAGCAACCGCGACCTGCTCACCCGCGTCAGCGGGCTGGTGGTCCTCGCCATGGCGCTGTTCCTGCTGGCCTCGCTGGTGCTCAAGGCGCCGTGGCTCTATCAGGAGAAGCGGTGGCACCCCTCGCTCGGGCGCTATGGCCGCTTCGCCGCGCCCGTCGCCGGGGTGGCGTTCGGCTTCGGGTGGACGCCCTGCATCGGGCCCGTGCTCACCAGCGTGCTCGCCATCGCCGCCAGCAGCGGCGAGCTGGCGCGGGGCGCGGCGATGCTGGTGGCCTACTCGCTGGGCCTGGCCGTGCCGTTCCTCGGCGCCGCGCTCGCCCTGGACCGGTTCACCGGCGCCTTCGGGGTGGTCAAGCGCCACTTCGTCGCGATCACCGTCACCTCGTCGCTCGTGCTCGCCGGCTTCGGCATCCTGCTCGCCCTCAACCGCATGTCCCTGGTCACCACGTGGACCCAGTCAGCCCTCTCCGCGATCGGCCTCGGCGGCCTGCTCGGGCTCGGCTGACGCATCCGGACCGACCAACGCCCCGCCGTCACCGCACCACCACAGAAAGGTCCCACCGTGTCGACGAAACAACAGCTCCGCGACCAGCAGCGCGAGGCCCGCAGGGCCGCCCTGGAGGCCGCCCAGGCCAAGGCCCAGCGGGTCCGCCAGCTGCAGGTCATCGGCGTCGTCGTCGCCGTGCTCGCGATCTTCGGCGTCGTGGCGGTGTTCGCTCTCAAGGGCGGCGGGGACACGACGGACGCCAACGGCACGGCCTTCTCCGCGGACCGGGAGGCTTTCCATCTGCCCGGCCTGCTCGACGCCAACCCGGTCGCGCTCGCCGACCACGCCGGCACGCCGGTGGTCGTGAACTTCTTCGCGTCGTGGTGTGTCTATTGCAACGAGGAGCTGCCCGGCTTCGTCCAGGTCGCCCAGGCGGCTGACGGGCAGGTCGACTTCATCGGCGTCGACACCTCCGACCCGGGCGACGGTGCGGCGATGGCGCGACGGTTCGCGCTCGCCGACGCCGGGTTCGCGCTCGCCAAGGACATCGGTGCCGACCCGGCCTCCGACCTGTGGCGCACCTTCGGTGGTCAGGGACTGCCCGTGACCGCCTTCTATGACGCCAACGGCAAGCTCGTCGACTTCTCCGGCGGCATGCTGACCCAGGACGAGCTCCAGCAGCGGCTGTCGACCAACTTCGGCATCGACGTCACCGCCCCCGACGCCGCCGAGCTCGGCTCGCCGGTCATCCCGCTCATCCCACAGGGCGCCATGGAGCTGCTCGGCACCCACGCCGGCGACCCGACGTTCGTCGCGATCGACCTCCGCCCGGCCGACGCCTATGGCGCGCAGACGATCCCCGGCGCCATCAACCTCCCGGCCGGCGATGGCTTCGCCGCGTCGTACGCCTCACTGGACAAGGCGAGCAGCTATTTCCTCTTCGACCAGGACGGCAGCGACGCCGAGGCCGCCGCTGGCGAGATGTTCGACGCCGGGTTCAAGCACGTCTACGTCATCCAGGGCGGCTTCGACGCCTGGACCGCGGGCGGCTTCCAGACGACCTGAGGCCGACCCGGCGCAGGCGACCTCAGCCGCGCAGCGCCTTGGCGAGCTCGGTGAAGTCGTGGACGAGCAGGTCCATGTCCTCGTCGGTGTGGGCGAGCGAGACCAGCCACTGCTCGTCGAGGCCGGGCGGGGTGAGGATGTTGCGGTTGACGCCCCACAGCCAGGACAGCTCGGCCATCGTGAAGTCGGTGGCCTTGTAGTCGCGATAGTTGCGCACCGGCCGCGGCGACCAGGTCACGCAGCCCTTCACGCCGAACGAGACGGTGTGGGCAGGCAGCTCGTACTCGGCGATGACGGCGTCGAGCTTGTCGAGGGCGCGGTTGTTGATCGCCTCGACGCGGTCGAGCTCGGCGGGCGTGCAGATCTCGTCGACCGCCTTGGCGGCCGCCATCACGAGCGGGTTGCCGTTGTAGGTGCCGAAGTGGGCCATCCGGCCGTCGACGACGACCTCCATGACCTCGCGTTTGCCGCCGAACGCCGCCAGCGGCAGGCCGCCGCCGATGCTCTTGGCGAGCGTGATCAGGTCGGGCTGGACGCCGAGGCGCTGGGCCGCACCCGCATAGCCGGCGGTCAGGCCCGTCTTGACCTCGTCGAACAGGAGGACGACCCCGTGGCGGTCGCACAGCTCGCGGACGCCGGCGAGGTAGCCCGCGTCGGGCAGCACGATCGAGAGGTTCTCCACCACGGGCTCGATGACCATGACGGCAACCTCGGAGCCGTGCTCGGCGAGCACCTTCTCGAGCTGGCCGAGGTCGTTGTAGGCGACCACGTGGACGGTGCCGGCCTCGACGTCGAAGGGCACCTCGCCGATCGGGGCGTCGGCGGGGCCGATGTTCTCCAGCGCGGGCTTCACCGACACCTGGAGCGCGTCATAGCCGCCGTGATAGCCGCCCTCGATCTTCACCACGGCCTTGCGGCCGGTATAGGCACGGGCCGCGCGGATGGCATACATCAGCGACTCGGTGCCGGAGTTGGTGAAGCGCAGCATGTCGAGGCCGAAGCGGTCGCGGAACCGCTCGCTCATCTCGGTCGCCTGCGGCGACGGGGTGACGAAGAGCGTGCCGGTCTCGGTGAGCGCGCGCTGGACGTGGTCGACGACGACCGGGTTGAGGTGGCCGACCAGCATCGCGCCGAAGCCCATCGACATGTCGAGCAGCCGGCGGCCGTCCATGTCGGTCAGCCAGGCGCCCTTGGCGGACTCGATGGTGATCGGGTAGGGGTCCCAGTGCTGGAACGACGACGTCACGCCGAGCGGCAGCGTCTGGCTGGCGCGCTCGTTGTGGGATGCCGACCCCGCGGTCTCGGCGGTGAACCGCTCCCACTCGGCCGCGAGCAGGCGCTTGGCCAGCTCGTTGTCGACCGGGGTGGACGTGGCCGGGACGGTACGCCGGGTAGCCGGGTCGTGGGCCGGCCAGTCGGCCTGGCCTCCGCCGAGGTTGCTCATATGTGCCCCCACTGCATCGCTGATCGGGATTTCGTCGCAGTCAACCCTGTTGGCCACGCATCGCGCAACTGCCTGACGCTCCAACCGCCGGTTTCGTCGGTCGCCGGCCGGCGAAGGCGGGTCCGCTGGCGGCCGTCGCTAGATTGGCGGGGTGCTCGGGACCGGGGCGAGAACGGCGGACCGCCTGGTCGACGGGGCGGTGCTGCTGCTCGCCACCTGGACGCCGGTCTATCACCTCTGTCTGGTGCTGGCCCTCCCCGTGCCGGTCGCCCTGGCCCTCGAGGTCGGGGTCCTCGGGCTGCTGGTCGCCGGGTCGCTGGTCGCCGGGTCGTTGGTCGCCGGGCTGCTGGGCACCGGGTCGCTGGTCGCCGGGTCGCTGGGCGCCGGGTCGCCGCGGCGCCGTAGGACGACGCCGGCCGACGACGGCGACCCCGCCGATGTCGTCACCGGGGCCCCGCCACGGGCCGACCCCGGACCGGTGCGCCGACCACCGACGCGGCTGCTGGTCACCGGCACTGCCGCGGCGGCCGCCGTCGCGGCGCTCGGCATGGCGGTGAGCGCCCCGTGGCCGCTGGTCTGGGTGCCCTGGCTCGTGGCTGCGGTGCTCGGGACCTGGCCGGCCCTGCGCCGCCTCGCCCCCGCCGACAGGTGGGGCGGCGACGACCGAGGTCCGACCCCCTCAGCGAAGGCCCGGCGCGCCGAGCCGTGGCTCGTCTGGGGCTGGGTGGTCGTGCTCACCGCGATGTCGGTGTCGATCCGGCGCTCCAACCCCGACGACCTCTTCTATCTCAACGTCTCCCAGTGGGTCGCCACCCACGGCGACTTCCCGACGCGGGACACGCTCTTCTCCGACCTGGTCTATCCGATGGCCAACTGGCCGCCGACGGCGTCCTATGACGCCCTCGTCGGGACCGTCGCCCGGCTCCTCCACCTGCCGGCGGCCACCGTCGCCTATCAGCTCGTCCTCCCCCTCGCCACAGCCCTGTCGGTGCTCGCGCTGTGGCGGCTGCTCCGCACCTGGCGGACGCCGTACGTCGCCGTGGCGCTCAGCGCCGCCGTCGTCTTCCTGCTCATGGACGGCACCGTCTCCTATGGCACCCCCGGCAACCTCTGGCTCACCCGGCTGTGGCAGGGCAAGGTGATCTTGCTGTGCGTCGTGGTGCCGGTGCTGCTGGCCACCGCCGCGCGCTACGCCGCCCGCCCGTCACGACGCGGCCTGGCCTGGCTGGCGGCGGGCGGCTCGGCCGCCGTCGGCCTGACCACGACGTCGCTGTTCGTGGTGCCTGTGATCGCTGTCGCCGGGATGCTGCCGCTGGTCAGGACGGCCCCGCGCAAGGCGGCTGCCGGCTTCGTCGCTCTCGCGGGCTATCCGATCGCCGGCGCCCTGGTCACGCTGGCCACGGGCGGTCGCTCGGCCGACGACTTCGGTGAGCGCCGGCTCTATCGCTTCGACGCCGAGTGGATCGGCCACCTGGTCATGCTCACGGGCGTCGTCGCCGTGGTCGGCGTGCTGGCCGTCCTGCTCGGCGCCCTGCTGGTCCCGCACGCCCAGGCGCGGGTGACCACGGGCGCGCTGGCGGTGGCCTTCGGGCTCGTGCTCGTCCCTGGGGTGACCGAGCTCGGCTTCCGTGCCGTCGGCCTCGGGCCGACGCTGTGGCGACTCTCCTTCGGGCTGACGATCGGCGCGCTCGTGGGGGTGGCGGCGGCGCGGCTCTGGCAGGCACTGCTGACCCACTCCTCCCCGCGACGGGCGACGGTCGCGGGTGCGGTCGTGGCGACCCTCCTGGTCGGCTTCGGCCACCCGATCTGGTCGCGGGCCACGAGCAGCTCGTGGCAGCCGCCGCTGCACTGGCAGCGGTCCGACGCCTCCCGGGACGCGGCCGAGGCGGCGGTGCTCGAGGCCGGCCCCGGGGGGCTGGTGCTGGCGCCGGACGACCTCGCGATCACCATCGTGATCAGCCAGACCGAGGTCCGGACGGTCGCGCCGCGGGACTATTACATGGCCTATCTGCGCAACGACCCGAGTTTCCACTACGACGACCGGCTGACGCTCGTCCGCATGGTCAACGGGTCCGGCCCCTGGACCGAGCCCACGGCCGACAGCGCGCTGCGGCTGCTCGACGTCGACGTCGCGTGCGTCTCGACCCTCAACCAGACAGCGTTCTTCGTCCTGCAACGTTCTGGTTACCGGGAGTTCTACCGCTCCGACCACTATCAGTGCCTGAGCCGGGACTGATGGAACGGCTCACTCATGGGTACACCCCCATCAAGGAGCCTCATCGTGCCGCAACGCCCTGGACAGCCGGGCCCCGTGCGCGGCATCGTCGGATGACCACACAGAGGCGTGAGTGCCAACCTCGGGGGAGCTTGTGACCAGTGAGTCATCGATCCAGGTCCGTGCCTGGGTCGAGCGCGCGTCCACCGCGGGCCGACGGGCGGCGCGGCTGCTTCCCGCGGGCGACCAGGCAGACGCCCCGCGCAGCGCCTGGAGCCACCTGCCGGCCGCCCTCGTCCTCGCGATCGGCCTGGCGCCGTTCGTCGCAGGTGAGGGCACTGCTCGCGACGTGGTCATGCTGCTCGTGGCCGCGGCGGTCTATGTCGTCCTCGACCGCTGGGGGACCTGGCGCTGGCTCGCCGCGCTCGCAGCCGCGCCGGCGGCGTGGGCCCCGAGCCCTCCCAACACCGTGCCCTACGGCGACCTGACCGACGTCGAGACCTCGCTGCTGCTGATCGTCAGCATCATCATCGTGGCCGCCACCTGGCGGGCCTGGTCGCACGCGGCCGTGGTGGCGCCGGCGGTCACCGTGGCCGTCGCCGGCTTCGTGCTGTGGGAGACCACGCCGGGCGCGGGCGGGCTCACCGACAACCCGCTGACCGTGGCCGGAGACCACCCCGCGCCCAGCCTGGTGACCCTGCTCCTCCTCGTCTGCTGTGGGGCGATCGGCCTCGCTGCGGTGGCCGGCCTCGCGCGGGCCTCCGGCTCTGCCCTGCGCTGGCCGGCGCTCGTCCTCGTCGCCGTCCCGCTCGTCGCCGTGCTGGCCGCCTGGCCCGCCGGGCCCGCCGCGTGGCGGCACGCCTGGGCGCTGATCCCGGGTGT
>JAGQUE010000438.1 GCA_020438665.1 Nocardioidaceae bacterium
CGATGCACACGATGGCCAAGGTCAAGAACGCCGCGCTCGCGGACGGCGACACGCCCGAGCCGGCGTCGCGCGTGGTCGGCGAGGAGCAGGTCGTCGAAGCGGCCGACATGCTCATCGCCAACACCGAGACCGAGGCCACCCAGCTGATGGACCTCTATGACGCCGACCCGGGTCGCGTCGATGTCGTCCACCCCGGCGTCGACCTGCGCGTGTTCGCGCCCACCCCCAAGGCTCTGGCGCGGGCCTCGCTGCGGTTGCCCGCCGACGCGCTCGTCGTCCTGTTCGCCGGGCGCATCCAGCCGCTCAAGGCGCCCGACGTGCTGCTGCGCGCGATCGCGGTCCTGCTCGACCTCGCCCCGGGCCTGCGTGACCGGCTCGTCGTCCCGATCGTCGGTGGGCCCTCCGGCACGGGGCTGGAGCACCCCGAGCTGCTCGCCCAGCTGGCGGTCGCGCTCGGCATCGAGGACGTCGTCCGGTTCGTCCCGCCGGTCGTCCAGGCCGACCTGGCGCGCTGGTACGCCGCCGCGACCGTGGTCGCCGTACCCTCCTACAACGAGTCCTTCGGACTGGTCGCCGCCGAGGCCCAGGCCTCCGGCACGCCCGTCGTCGCGGCTGCGGTCGGGGGACTGCGGACCGTCGTCGCCGACCAGGTCAGCGGGCTGCTCATCGACGGCCACGACCCGATCGCGTGGGCCGAGGCGCTGGGCCGGATCCTGCGCGACGAGGCCTATGCCGCGCGCCTCGCGGCCGCGGCCCCGGACCAGGCCGCGCTCTTCTCGTGGGAGCGCACGGCTCAGGGGCTCCTCGACGTCTATGAGCGCGCCCAGAAGCTGATGGCGGCGGAGCTCGCCTCATGACCGCTGCGGAGCGTGCGGCGGCGACCATCCGGTCGTTCCTGGCCGCCCAGGAGCTCCCCTATGACGAACCATCGTCGGGGACGTTCGCCTTCGCCCTGCCCGGGACCAACAAGCTCGAGACCCCGGTCCGGCTCCAGGTCGGCGTCCACGGCCTGGCGATCCAGGCGTTCGTGTGTCGTCAGCCCGACGAGAACCACGAGGGCGTCTATCGCTGGCTGCTGGAGAAGAACCAGCGCGGCTTCGCCGTCGCGTTCACCCTCGACGCCCTGGGAGACATCTATCTCGGCGGCCGGCTGCCGCTGTCGGCGGTCACCGAGGCCGATCTCGACACGATCCTCGGCGCCGTGCTGACCACGGCCGACGAGTCGTTCAACGTGATCCTCGAGCTCGGCTTCGCCACCTCGATCCGCAAGGAGTGGGACTGGCGTCGCTCGCGCGGTGAGTCCACCGCCAACCTGGCCGCGTTCCGCGGCTGGCTCGAGTCCGGGGACGCCGACCCCGCGACGTGAGTCGTCGGCCTCGGGGCCAGTCCGCCGGGGCCATTCCACCGGCGCGTCAGCTCGCCGGGGTCGGGGCCGGCGGCGTCGTCGTACGACGGGGCGCGCGACGCGCGAGGGCGACGCCGACGAGCGCGAGCACGCCGCCGGCATAGGCCAGCGACGGTGGTGCCTCACCGAGGAGGACCAGCCCCATGACGATGGTGATCGGGGGGACGAGATAGGTCGTGATGCCGAGCCGGCTGGCGTCCATGTGGCGCAGGGCGTAGGCCCAGGTGGTGAACGCGAGCGCGGTCGGGAACACGCCGAGATAGACGACCCAGAGGATGGACGAGGTGGGCGCGGCGCGCGTCTGGGCGACGAGGTCGCCCGCGAACGGGAGACACACGAGCAGGCCGACGGTCGCTGCCAGCCAGGTCACCTGGACCGCGGGGAGCCGGGACACCAGCGGCTTCTGCACGATCATGCTGATGGAGTAGACGAGCGCGCACACCAGGCACAGCGCCACCCCGATGGTGTCGCGGTCACCGCCCGGGGAGGTGCTCATCGCGATCAGGGTGACGCCCCCGAAGGCGACTGCCAGACCGACGAACAGCCATCCGGTGAACCGCTCGCGCAGGAACAGCCCGGCCATGACGGCGATGAGGAGCGGCGAGGTCTGGAGCAGCATCGATGCTGTGCCGGCGTCGACATGGCGCTCGCCCTCGTTGAGGGAGAGGTTGTAGATGGCGAACCACAGCACCCCGATCGCGGCGATGCCGAGCAGGTCGGCCCTGGTGGGGCGCTTCACGCCGCGGGCGAGGGTGACGACGGCCAGGCAGGCTGCGCCGACGACCAGTCGTCCGAGCGTCAGCGCGCCGGGTGAGAAGTCGTGGCCGAGGTGGCGGATCGCCACGAACGCCGACGCCCACAACACGAGCGTCACCGCCACCGCCGCCACCGGCACCCACCCCGGTGTCGCGTCGGTCCGTCGGGTCAGGCTCGGGGCGGGGGTCGTGGTCACCCGGAGAACCTACGCCACCCCACCGACGTCGATCTCGCGGTTTTGGGACACGTCGTACGACGCCATGGTGGCGGCGATCAGGCCTCCAGCTTGTAGCCCAGCCCGCGGACGGTGACGAGCAGCTTGGGCTCGCCGGGGTCCACCTCGATCTTCGCGCGGAGTCGCTTCACGTGCACGTCGAGGGTCTTGGTGTCACCGAC